>JALWBR010000026.1 GCA_027037055.1 Aquificales bacterium
TTGTAGTTTTCAAGGGGTAGGAAGTTGTAGAGTGTTATGTGGATGGGTTGTTTTAGGGCTTGGGGTATGATGAGTAGGGTGAGGATGAAGGATAGGAATGCTGAGAGGGTTGCTATTATTCCGCTTGCTCTGTCTCCTATCTTGCTCCCTAAGAGTCCTATTACTATAAAGCTTAAAAGGGGCAGACCTATAACCAAAAGCTCTATCATGGCTTTAGTCTCTTAAATGGGTTATTTCAGAAGAACCCTCATAACCTTTCAGCCTGAATATAGCCATTACCAATCCTAAACCTATGGCAACCTCCGCCGCAGCCACCGTAAGGACAAAAAGCGACATAATTTGGGCGTCCGTACCCTTAAGTATGCTGTCAACGGTTACAAGTATTATGTTCGCTCCGGTAAGCATTATTTCCGTACATATAAGGATTGTTATAAGGTTTTTTCTTATGATGGCTCCGAACAGACCGAGAAAGAAGACAAGGAAACCCAACACTATGTAAGCCTTTTCAAGGGTCACTCCTCTTTCCTCCCGAGAAGGATTGCCCCTATCATAGCGATAAGCAGTATAACAGAAGCAACCTCAAAAGGGAAGAGGTAATAGGTAAACAGGGTCTTACCGACCCTTGTTACATTATCGGTGATTTCAACCTTAACGGGAATTGAGCTTATATCGTATTTATTAATAAGCAACGCTATAAAAATAACGGAAATAATTATGAAAGGTAATCCAACAAGGAACTCACCCAAGTATATACCTTCAAATTTTTTTATCTTTTCCCAAGGTATTGTTGTTATAACAAGAACATAAAAGACCACTATTGCAACCGCATATATAATTAACTGAAGACCCGCTATGAGTTCCGCACCGAGACTTAAAAATATACCCGCTGTCGCAAGCACGCTTGATAGGAAAAACAAAATGGAATGAACGGGATTTTTTACTATTATCGCACCCACGACGGAAAGGACAAGCCATACAGCCAAAAATATAAAAACAATCAGCTCCATTCTATTTTACCCCAGAGTCTTTCCCTTTCCTTGTCATCGGGCCATATCCTGTCTGGCTCCTCACCCCTTCTTGCTGTATAGTCTTTGCCGTGCAACTCTAATCTCTCCATATTAAGCACCTCATCCCTCCGCGAATAATTAGCCAATTCAAAAATATCCGTCATTGTAAGACATCCCACCGGGCAAGCATCAACACACAAACCGCAGAAAAGACAGTTGAGAAGATTCATATCAAACCTTACGACCTTCTTTCTTCCGTCGGGAAGTTGGACAGCCTCTATCCTGAATAGGGAAGGCATGGGACAGGCGGTCTGACACATATAACATGCAACACACCTGCTCTTACCCTTTTCATAGGACATGAACTTTTCTATAGCCCTTAGAGAATCTGGTTCCGTACCGTCCCATACGAAATGACCGTGTGCTCCTCTGAACCTCTTGGGCGGTGTGAGTTTCTCCTTAGGATACTGGGTTGTTATGGGTTTCTTTATCATATTCCTTATAGTCACAGAAAGACCTTTTATGAAATCAAGAAATAATACTGTTTCCACAAGGTTAAGATAAGCCTTTCTGTTTATTTTCTTAATTCCCATATCTTTCACCTCTCAGGAGAATAAATATACTACAAAGGCTGTAACAACCACATTAAGAAGGGCTATAGGAAGCAGGATCTTCCACGCAATATCCGTAATATCCTTAGCCTGGAATCTTGGAAGGGTCCAGTGTAACCATAGGGTGAAAAAGACGAGGGCAAAGGTTTTAACGAGGAACCATATATAAGGTGATAGGGGTCCGAATATATGTGGTCCTGACCATCCTCCGAAGAAGAGGACAACCGCTATTGCGGAAAGACCAACCACATTAAGATACCACTCCGCAAGGGGGAACAAGCCGAACCTCATACCTCCGTATTCAACGTTATATCCTGTAACAAGCTCAGCCTCCGCCTCCTGTATATCAAAGGGTACCCTTCCAGATTCCGCCAGCATACAGAACAGATAAAGGATAAAGGCAACTGGTTGATAAACTATATACCATATACCCTTTTCAATCTGTGAATTAACTATCTCAACGGTACTCAGACTACCCGCTATCAAGATAACGCCGAGTACCGCAAATCCCAGTACAACCTCATAGCTAACTATCACAGCAGCCTTCCTGAGAGATCCTATAAAGGCGTACTTTGAGTTTGATGCCCATCCCGCAAATATGGTTCCGTAAACCGCAATAGATCCCATCGCAAACACTATAAGCAATCCTATGTTGACATCTGAGATGATGGGTTTTATCTCCCTACCGAATACGGTAAAGGAAGGACCGAAGGGAACAACAGAGAAGATTAAAAAGGACGGAACGAGGGCGAGTATTAAAGCAAGGTAATATACCGGTACATCCGCACCTCTTGGTATTATGGACTCTTTTGTTACAAGCTTTACACCGTCCGCTATAGGTTGGAAAAGACCGAAAGGTCCCACCACGCTCGGACCCATGCGCGCCTGTATATGGCCCGCCACCTTCCTCTCAACCCATGTAAGGTAGGCTCCGAGTCCCAAACCTACAAGCAGTACAACAGCTATCTTACCTAAGGCTATAAGCACATCTATTATCATCTGTCCGTCTCTCCCACAACAGGATCAAGACTTCCAAGTAAGGCAATGGCATCAGCTATGGAACCTCCCTGGATAAGCTTCGGGAATATGGATAGATTGTATAAAGCTCCTGATCTTATCCTGAGTCTGTAAGGTCTTGAATCTCCCTTTGAATGAATAAAAAAGCCAAGTTCCCCTCTGGGATTTTCCGCTGAAGAGAAAACCTCACCGGGAGGTGCCTCCTCACCGTGAACTACTATTCTGAAATTCTTTACCATGTCCTCAAGATCGTGGAAAACATCTTGTTTGGGAGACATAACAGCGGGATGCTTCTTATTTATGTAGGGTGCTGACTTAGGAAGTTTCTCAAGCTTTTCTACACACTGCTCTATTATTCTTAAACTCTGAACCATCTCCTCCATTCTTACGAGATATCTGTCGTAAACATCCCCCACCTCTCCTACGGGTATATCAAAATCAACCTCATCATAGGCGGCATAAGGTTCCAGCTTCCTCAGATCGTAGGGAACTCCCGAACCCCTTGCAACCGGTCCGCTCAAACCGTAGGCATGAACATCCTCCTTTGTTATAATACCCTTATCCTTTGTCCTTCTCAGCCATATCCTGTTCCTTGTAAGAAGGGAATGGTACTCCTTTAATCTTCCATAGAAATCTTTAACAAAGGCTTTTACAACATCCAAGGTGCCTTCCGCAAGATCGTAGTGTACACCCCCTATCCTTAAAAAGGCTGTGGTAAGCCTGTATCCCGCATTTCCCTCAATTATATCCATTATCTTTTCCCTTTCCCTGAAGGCATACAAAAAGACTGTTAAAGCACCCAGATCCAGGGCGCCAGTACCGAGCCATAATAGATGGGAGTTTATTCTTTGAAGCTCCGCAAACATTGTCCTTATGTATTTTGCCTTTTCGGGAACCTCTATCCCTAAAAGTTTTTCTACAGCTTGGACATAAGAAAGCTCGTTGCAGATGGCGGAAATGTAATCCATCCTGTCCGTGTAGGGCAGGAACTGGAAGTAATGAAGGTGTTCCGCTATCTTTTCCATGCCCCGGTGGAGCTGTCCCAAGATAACATCACACTGAACAACCTCTTCCCCTTCAAGATCAAAAAGGAACCATATAGTACCGTGCGTACCGGGATGAAGGGGTCCCCAGTTAAGAACGAGCTGTGCTTTCTTTTTAAGCCTTGCCCGTTCCGTCCTCTCTATATCCTCAAGGGTAGCTATCTTTGTGTGAACAAGCTCAAAATCATGACTGGGTGGATCTTCCCTTCCCGCCAAAACTTCCGTAAGTGAAGGTAGCTCCTCCTCTTTATAACCTTCCAGGGGAAAGTCTTTTCTTAAGGGGAAGTGGGGATATCCCTCCCAAAGAAACATTCTCTTGAGGTTTTCATGCCCCTCAAACTCTACACCGAACATATCATAGGCTTCCCTCTCACCCCACTTAGCCCCGGGCCAAAGGTCAGTAACGGTGGGAAGCCTACCGTTATGCGCCCATGTTTTAACAATTACCCTTTCATTATAGTCAGGATTATAGAGTGTATATACTCCTTGAAATCTTTCATCCCTATCTGGGAAATCTATACATGTAAGATCTACAAAGTGTTTGAAGCCTTCTTCATCCTTCAGATATTTAAGAAAATCCTTAAATGCATCCTTACCGACCTCAAAGGATACCGCATGTTCGTACCTTATTATATTTACATCTTTGTATCTATTTTTAATCCTCTCTTCCCTTTCCTTACTTATCCAAGGCATTATTCACCTCACACAAGCGCACCCTTTTCTATCTCTTTCCTGAACTCCTCAAAGTCCTTATCATACTTGTTAACTCCTTTCTCCTTAATTTTCTTTTGAAGCTGAAGTATTCCGTAAATGAGACCCTGAGGTGTGGGGGGGCATCCGGGAATATAAACATCAACAGGTATTATTCTGTCAATACCCTGAAGGGTTGAATAGGTCGGAAAAGGTCCTCCCGCGGATGCACAACCACCCATGGATATACACCACTTAGGATCCGGCATCTGATCCCATATAAGCTTAAGCATGGGAGCCACCTTGTTAACTACCGTACCTGCAACTATAAGAACATCCGCCTGCCTCGGGGATGCCCTGAAAATAACACCCAACCTGTCAAGATCAAATCTTGATGCGGCGGTATGCATCATCTCTATAGCACAACAGGCAAGCCCTATGGTAACGGGCCACAGGGCATTTCTTCTGCTCCATCTTAACAACACATCCACCCTTGTAGCAACAAAGCCGTTTGAATTTATAAAAGTCATGGCATCACCTCCTTAAGTTTGCCATTTAAGTGCCCTCTTCCTGAGGGCATAAATAAAGCCCAAGAAAAGTATAAGAATAAAAAGTACAGCCTCTATAAGACCGTAAAGCCCTATTTCTTTAAACACCACCGCCCAAGGAAACAGGAAGGCAACCTCAATATCAAAAAGTATAAGGAGTAAACCAAACATATAGTAACCTTGCTTAAAGTTTCCCCTCGCTTCTTTATCATAAAGTGGTACTCCGCACTCGTAAGGGTAATCCTCCATAGGATCCTTTTTTTTAGCACCCAAGATGTCGTTCAGTATAGTCATAACCGAAGCTAAGGCCAAAGCTATTAGGAAGAAGATGAGAAAGGCTCCGTATCCTTCCATCTATGCTCTCCGAGTGTCTTAAAAATATATCAGCATAATACTTTTTGTGTCAAGCAACAGAAAACTCCTTCTGAATAAATCTCCTCCATGTATCGGGCATCTTATCAAGCTCTTCCGTTGCTATGCTTCTTACCGCCTCCTCAGTACCTGCCGATCTACGCTTAGCCCTTATCTTAACATCACACACCTGAGGTTCATTTATAGGATGCCCTATCTTTGAAACCATATAGCAGTATGCCTCTTCAACCTCTTCCACTTCCCTTACAACCCTGTCCGCTATTATATTTGCAACCACATTGTAGATCTTACCTATGTGGGATACGGGATTTTTACCCGCAGCAGCCTCAAGGCTCATGGGTCTGTAAGGTGTTATAAGACCGTTAACCCTGTTGCCCCTGCCCACCTGTCCGTCGTCACCCTGCTCCGCAGATGTCCCCGTTACGGTTATGTAAACACTACCGTTATCATAATTGTCCGCTGTGTTTATGAATACTTCCACTTCCTTATCCGTAAGTGAACTTGCAAACTCAACAACCTTACTCCTTATCTCCTCCTTCTTTGCCTTATAGTCCTCAAGATCTTTTATATAACGGGAAACAAAGGCAAGGGCTATTGTCAGCCTTATTTTATCCTTTATCCTGACACCCATAACCTTAATATCCTCTCCTATCTCGGGATGCTTTAACTTCATATCCTCCGAATTCAGAAACCTTTCCGTATTTAAAACTATACTTTCAAGATCATTAAGGGGCGCAAAACCTACACCGAAGGAGGTATCGTTGGCGAGGGGGACCTCCCCAGATTTTTGAAATCGTTCAAACAGTTCAACAAGATCCCTGCTACCGGGTTTTATACGCGTATTTATAACCACATGCTTTGAAGGATCTATATTCCTCAGGTTCTCGGAGAGCCACTGCTGAATAGTCTCTATGGCAAGCTCCTCAACGGGTAGTCTTTTATCGCCTTTTTCCTTTATAGCCCTTCCAACAATATATATTTCTATAGGAGATATAACTCTTCCTCCGCCGAATACAGGCTCCGCTATACCCCCCACAAGAAGAGCTTTATCAACATTGTGATGCATTATTGCCCCGAACTCCTCAATATACATCTTTGAGAGGGCAACAGATAGCTCTTCCGCCACGGAGTCACAGATAGTATCCGGATGCCCTATGCCTTTCCTCTCTACAATCTCAGCGTATTGGGTACCCACCTTTTCAAATTCAAGGGAAGATACAATTATGTTTGCCATTCAATGACCTCCTTGCTCAAAAAGTTTTTTACCTTCCCCTATAAGCTCCTCTGTTTTCTCAGGTGTAGGAGCCTCCGCATAGATCCTTATAAGGGGTTCCGTACCCGAAGCCCTGAAGAGAATCCAGCTGTCATCGGGAAATATCAGTTTTAAGCCGTCTATCGTTAGTATCTTTGACACCTTATATCTTCCGAGGGAATCGGGAGGATTCTCTACCATGCTTTTGAGCTTCTCCTTCGCTTTGTTGTCCGCATGCATATCAACCCTTTTATAGTAGGCACTGCCGTATTCAGCCATTATCTCATTTATTATTTCCGATAGGGACTTTTCCGAAAGGAGCATGTATTCAAGAATATAAAGGGCGGAAAGCAAACCGTCCCTTTCTGGCAGAAAATCGGGAAATCCGTAACCTCCGCTTTCTTCACCCCCGAATATAACCTTTTCCTTAAGAATTACTTCATTTATATTCTTAAATCCGACCGGTACCTCCCTCAGCTCTATACCTTCCTTACTGCATATCCTGTCAGCCAAATAGGTTGTTGACACAGTCTTTACAACACAGCCCTCTTTTAGCCCCTTGTTTCTTATAAGGTGAAGGAGTAAAAGCACATAAACCATCTGGCTGTTTACAAAATTTCCCTTCTCATCTACAAAGGCTACCCTGTCACCGTCTCCATCGTTGGCAATGCCCACCTGTGCCCCCACAGCCCTGACCTTCTCCTTCAAAATGCCAAGATACTTCTCTATGGGTTCGGGTGGATGTCCCCCAAAGAGGGGATCCCTCCAGTTCCTTATATTAAGCACCTCAATCCTCGTATCTTTTAAAACATCACCAAGCAAGCCTGCAGAGGTCCCGTACATGGCGTCATGCACTACAACAACTTCCTTTTCCCTGAAAAGCTCCAGATTCAAATACTCCCTGACCTTGTTTATATACTCCTGCCTTATTTCAACCCATTCCTCTTTATAATCCCCAACAGGCTCAACTTCTATATTTGAAAGCTCCTTCTCAACAAGACCTACAAAAGAAGGAGTAGCTGACCCTCCGAAACCCTCTTTTATCTTGTATCCGTTATACTGGGGGGGATTATGAGATGCGGTTATCATAACACCGCCGTCAAATCCCATGTACTTAACGGAAAAGGAAAGCTGAGGCGTTGTAACGGGGGTTTTGGTGAGGAATGCATCAAATCCCTCTGATTTAAAAACATTGAATACCCTCTTTGCAAACTCTTCGGAAAGGAAGCGATGATCATAACCTATTATTACCCTGTTTGTCTCAATCCTCCCAAGCACCTTTGCATGTGCCTTTGATACCTTTGTTACATTTGAAAAGGTAAAGGTATCGCCTATTACAGCCCTCCATCCGTCCGTCCCGAATTTAATCATACTTCCTTCCTCCAGGCTTCCACCATTTCTTTATCTATATCTACGAGGACTACCCTCTCCAAGTTTGTAGGCTTAAACTTTTTTACTTCATCAACCATAGTCTTTGCAGCTATCTCCTTGTTCAAACCTCCTACACCAGTACCCATACCTGGGAAGGCAACGGACTTAAAACCTTCCTTGTCCGCAAGTTCAAGGGCAGCCCTTACCGAAAGCCTTACCTTCTCCGCATTGGTCCTCATAGCGGGTTGTTCCATGGTTGGCGAATGTATAACACCTTTAAAGGGTAACTTTCCTGCGGTAGTAAGAACAGCCTTGCCCACGGGAATAGGAGATTTCATGATTGCCTCCTTCTCTATCTCCTCTCCTCCCTGTCTTCTTATAACCCCGGCAACACCTCCACCCATTATACCGAGGCTGTTGGCAGGATTTACTATAACATCCGCATCCACTTCAAGAATGCTACCTTCCTTTACCTCTATCCTCATGGTATGATCAATTATACCAATGCTTGCCAAAAGGATAATACCCTGTCTTGATGTTGATAAGGGAAGGGTTGTAAAAGGTGTTAGGTTTTTGAATCTAAGGGATGCGGGGGATCCTGTGGAAGTTGCATTGGAGTACGAAAAGCAACTTGCGGATGAACTCGTTTTCCTTGATATAACCGCCTCCGCAGAGGGCAGAAACATTATGATAGATGTGGTAAAAAGGGTGGCGGAGAATGTATTCATGCCCTTCACGGTGGGAGGCGGTGTAAGGAATATTGAAGATATAAGAAGGCTATTGGAAGCGGGAGCGGACAAGGTATCTATTAATACATCCGCGGTTAAGAATCCCGGGCTTATAAGGGAAGGTGCAAAGATGTTTGGCAGTCAGTGTATAGTAGTTGCAATAGACGCAAAGAGAAAGGGAAGCAGTTGGGAAGTATATATAAACGGAGGCAGAACTCCCACAGGTATTGATGCCATAGAGTGGGCCAAGAGGGTTGAAGAGCTGGGGGCGGGTGAGATACTTCTTACTTCAATGGACAAGGATGGAACTAAGGAGGGTTACGACATAGAACTGACAAGAAGGGTGACGGAAAGTGTTAATATACCGGTTATAGCCTCGGGAGGAGCGGGTAAAAAAGAACACTTTTTAGAAGTATTTAAGGAAGGTAAGGCGGATGCGGGGCTTGCAGCTTCCTTGTTTCATTTCAGAGAACTAAGCATAATGGAGCTTAAAACCTATCTTCAATCAGAAGGAGTTCCGGTACGGCTTTTAACATAGGTCCTTTCTATGAGGCAGGCGTACTGAGTGCCAAATATAGATTTGGCTATATTTTCCGCCCTCTTTTTTGCAACGAACTTATTTCTTTTAGGATCGGTAGTTTTACCATCAGCCATTCCCACTATCTTTATCCTTGCTTGAAGCCCCAATCGTTCTAAGCCTTCCACCACTTCCCTTATGTTCCCAACATTGGGAGAGTTTGTTTTTGCGGATGCGTAACCGAATAGAAAGGAGTACTTTGCCACAAGCACCTCCGTTTCCTTTTCCTCTATAAACCTTTTTATACCTTCTTCATTGGTCACTATCACTTTGGAAGGTTCCTCTTCCCCCTTCATGACATAGCTTAAAACAAGCTCCTCACCGGGATTGATGTCCGGCAACCTTATTAAGATCTTATCCCTATTTATCTCGGTAGGTACAAGTACGAGTTGCTCAGATATATAGGGAGAGTAGGATATAACCCTTCTCGCCACTATGTCCTCCATAAACAGGGCTTCCTTTTCTTTTTCATGAACAAGAATAAGAGAATCCTGACTTTTTCCCGTATTATTGACAATGGAGATAATATATCTTCTTGCTCCGTCCTCAAGCTCCACCACATTTACCCTTGTCGGAAGAAGACTTTTATAGTGCGATCCGCTCTTTATCTTCATGGGCACCGTTATATAGACATCCGCCCGCCTGTATATATCTCCTTCCTTGCTGGTCGTCTTTGCATCCATGTTAAGTTCAATATTATTGAATTCGCAAAGGGCGAATACGGGAATAAAGGCTCCCCACAGGAGTTTCTTTATAATTAGCTTTCTCATATCACTCCTCCCACATAGGTATAAATTCCTCCGCTAATATTTTAAGCCTTCCTTCCTCCTTTGCAATATACAACCTTTTTATACCTTTATCACTGTAATTATTAGATCGGTATGTCTGCAAAAATTCTGCAACATAATATAAAGGTTCTTCAGAACCGTGCTTACTAAAAGCAAGAATTGTAATATCTTCTATGTCCACATCTATGTATTTTTTCCCGAGCACAGTTCTTCTTTTGTACCTTTTCCAGCTGTTTATATCACCCCCTTTCCATCTAAATTTTTTTGAATAAAAGGAGATGTATTTATTAAAATCCTTTTTTTCCCATGCTCTTCTCCAACTCTCTATCATATCTCCAACCCTATCAACACTTAAATTGGTAGGCACAACTTTATATATTGCTATGGGAGTATTTCCGAGTTTTATGTATTCTTCTATTACTTCAAGATCCCTATTGTCAGCCACCACACATCCCCTTGTGCTGAAAGGAATATTGTTACGATTATCCGTATCCGATCCGTGTAGCCATATACCGCTACCCGTCTTACCAAGAAGGCTATCATAAGGGTTGGGATAGTTGAGGGCAACCGCTAAATTACCGTACATCGGAGGCAGTTTACTAACATCAATATATTCGGTAAAAAAATATATACCTTCTGGTGTTCTTTTATCCCCTTCCCTCCGTTTATCCTCCCATGCCTGACCAGTTGTTACTGGGAACATACCCACAAGTTTTTTTCCTTTATAGACAAACATATACTGGCTCATCTTTTCTACCACGAAAACATATTTATTAGGAGCGTTTTCAATGATAACGGGAGGTGTTTCAGCAAATCTTACCTTAAGTATGTTTTTTATTTTTCTCCTGAACTCCTCCGCATTACCCGTTTTCCTTATAAGCTCGTTTAATCTGTAATAGGAAGGATTATAATCGTACTTAATATAGATTGAATCTATATAGTGCTTTATGGCTTCCTCTAAATTGCCCCTTCTTTCCTCCATCAATCCCTTCACATATCTTTTGAGATAAGCGGGCACATCCCTCTTTCCAACAAGCTCATCAGCATAGGCTTTAAAAAGAAGCAGTGCTTCTTCTCTCTCTTCACCTTCAAGAACGGATTCTATAATCGGTTCTACCTTGCCTTTCTCCAGATATTTATGAATAGTTGGGGTTGCCAGCGATAGTCCTATAAATAGGAGGATAAAAAGAAATCCCATCAAAATTTTATTATTATATAAAACATGAGTTTCTTGGTATTCGTAAGCATGACGCCCCTTGGGAAGGGTGAAAGTGTAAGTGAGTATGTAAGCAGGGTGGTTGATATAGTGGACAAGTCGGGTCTTGAATACAGGCTTACACCAATGGGAACCATTATAGAGGGAGAAGATTGGGATGAGGTAATGAATGTTTTAAAGCAGGGATTTGAAGCAATGGCACGGGATTGTAACCGTATAAGCATAACCATGAAGATAGATTACAGGAAGGGCAAAAAGGGAAGGCTTCAGCAGAAGATAAAATCTGTTGAAGAGAAGATAGGAAGGGAGGTGAAAAAGTGATTCAGAACAGATAAAGTTTAAAAATAAACATGAATATTTCCTTAAGGATTATAATTACTGCGGACGCATAGTAAATATGTGTATGGTAGCGCAGTATTTTGAGGGCAACGAAAAACCCCAATAATGAAAGAGGTAAAGAAGTAAATATATTTACAAGGTTATATACTCTTTCCTTGGAGATACGCAACTCTCTCTTTTTGGGACTCACAATTTTTATAGTGTCAAGTGTGTAATTATCAAAAAAGGTAATAAAGTACTTTCCTTCCATTTTAACAATCAAAGAACCCCCTTTAAATCTGAATCTCCCCTTACCCTCATAAACCGCCTCTCTTGCTATGACGGTAAAATCCTCGTATTTAAAAAACACATCATTCAATCTTCTTCCTTCTTTCCCTCCCACATATATGACAAATCCGCCCATGTTATAAAATGTCTTCTCGGGCAAGGTCTTCATAACCTTCTCCTGATGATGGATAAGCAAAATATTTCTCGCAAAATTAAGATCCTCCTCATGGAGAAGGAAGGCGGACATGAAACCCACTATAAACACGCTGATTGCACCCATCAGAATATAAACAAGTATTTTCTTAGACTCTATACCGAAGGAGTACATTATGTGAAGAAGTTTCTTTTCCTTAAGGGTAAAAACATTGTAGATAGTTGATACCGCTATACCGTCGGGAAGAAAGTATATAAAGTAAAAGGTTATCCAAATAGACAAAAAAGTGAGTGTGTGCAGCGGAGATAACCCCGTTAAGATAAAACCTATTCTGAACAATTGTATTGCGATAAAGAATAAGGATAGATAAAGTGATGTAAGATAGGTTATTTTTATAAACCTCTTTACAATGTATGACCTTAGCATTAAGAATATAAATATATTAAACCGGAAGGGGGTTAAGGAATTGAAAAACTTAAAAGTATTTATATCGGTTTTTATCCTTTGCCTTTCGTGTTCAACGGTAATAAACAAAAACTTCAAAGAGCTTGACAAGGGAAAAACCTACGCCGTATTGCCTTTCAAAAACTATACAGAAACGCCCATGGCAGGTCATAGGGTTGCATCCGTGATAGAGGCGGTTCTTTTAAGCAAGGGCTACCCTATAGTAAAGGCAGAGGAAGGCGAGGAAATACACCATAAAGCGGACTACATAATAAGGGGTGCGGTTAACGAATACGGATACAAAGCGGGCTTGGAGGGGAAACCTGTTGTTAGCATTTCGCTTTATATATACGATACAAAAACAGGGAAACCCGTTTACAGCGGAAGTATCTCCGCAACGGGGTGGTCCCACGAATCGGTAAGCACCCTGCTTCAAAAGGTTGTGGATGAAGTGATAAGGTGAAGACTGATTTAAGGAACCATATACTTTTTATACTGGATATATTAGCTGTTTTTTCACTTTTATACTTATTAGGGCACATATTCAACGGAGATAATCCACTCTTTGTTAATATGTATGCTTCACCCTACATATTTGCACAGCTCCTTCTTTCTCTGTTTTACAGCTTTAAAGGGGGACTTATATTCCTTACACTGCATACGGTTGCATCCTTCTTTACCCAAATAAAACCGGACACGGAATTCTTGCTGTGGAACACCCTGCTGACACTCACCGTATGTGAATTCAGCTATATCTGGAAAAGGAAGAATCAGGAAAAAGAGAAGGAAATAGAAGCCCTCAAGATGATGGTTGATAAATTAAGGTCGGATCTACATTTTTTAAAAATTTCCCATGACCAGCTTGAGATAGATTTCCTTATTAATCCGCGAAATATAAGAAACATCCTGGCGGATATAAGAAAAGACTTGCCGAAGGAAAAAGATGAAAGGAAAATAGCCAAACTGCTCTTTAACATACTGAATAAGTATTTTCAAATAACGGATGCTTGCCTTATAAAGTATAAGGAAGGGAAATATGAAGTTATAGAGGGTGAAAGGAAAGGTATTAACTTCAATGATCCACTGGTAAAAAGGGCGGTCCGTGAGGGTGAATCTATATTTTTAACCCCTAAGGATGTAAAGGAAGACATAATAGGGGGAAAGGATTTAAGCTGTTTGGCGGTATTTGTTTATAAATATGAGGACTGCCTATATTTACTTACTGTCAAAGAAATGCCCTTTGAAAATATGAATGAGGAGGTACTAAGGGAAATAAATATACTTTTCAACTATCTCGTTGAAGATATTGTATATTCAAAAAAGCTTAGAGAGTTTATAAAAAATAACAGTAATCTTTGTTCCTTTGAGTTTTTGAAAGAGCTGTTTAAAGCACGGGAACTAAAAAGAAATCTGGGTATAGACAGCTTCATTCTTATCTTTGACATATCGGAAGACAATATATCCCAACAGCCCATAGCAAAAAACTTGAGACACACAGACTTAATATGCATAAGGAAAGAAGAAGGGAAAGTATTCATTCTCTGTCCCCTAACCTCCTTCCACGGGGCGGAGTCCGTAGCAAAGAGGATTGAAGATGATCTTGAAACTTTGAAGCTTTTAGACATAAAAGGCTTAGAAGATGATAAAATACTTGAAAATTTTCAATTGAAAATAGACAAGGACAAGGCTAAATTATAAAGGGCGGAATAATAAAAAGGCTTATTATAGGGAAGATTTATAAAAACTAAAGCCGTGAAGGGGGCAAGGTTGAAGATTTTAAGGTTTATTATATTCTTACCGATAATAGTTCTTAGTGGACCCGCAGGTCTGCTGCTTACCCTTGTAGGCGCGCTTTCAAGGTATAAAAGACACCCCAAGGTAGAAAGAATAGAAACTGAAGAACCTTATATACCGCGGATAGAGATAAAGAGGGGCGGAAGTATAAACGATGAAAATTTTGTAATCCGTATTATAAGGAGCGGGTATCCTAAAACACTGAGGTCTCTTAAACAGTTACATTTATCTACAAGGGAAGAAATAAGACTTCTTACCTTCTCCCTTTTTTCGGATATAGAAAAGGAGATTTTCAAAAAGATAGATATTTTAAACAGAAAGCTTCCGCAAGCAGATGAAAAGGAAAAGCCAAATATTCTCTACAATCTCGCAAACCTTCATTGGGAACTCGTCTTCTCAGGAATAGCGGAGAGGGAAATGAGGGAGTTTCATCTTAAAAAAGCTCTAAACTACTGCCTCAGCGCCCTTGAAGTTAAAAAGGATCCCAAAATCTCCCTCTTGGGAGGAAGGATATGCCTTGCCATGGGTGATACGGAAAGGGCTGAATACTTACTTAAAGAAGCCATTGAAATAGGTATGCCCTATGAGAAGGTAGCCCTATATCTTATGGAGGTTTACTTCCGCAAAAGGGACTGGAAAAAGGTTGTTGAAATAGGTGAATCCGTTAAGGATGTTCCTGATGAAAAGGTCATTGCTATAACGAGGGTATGGGTATGAAGGCGGAGAGGATTGATGTGCTTATAATAGCGGAGGGTACCTACCCCTACATAAGGGGCGGTGTCTCCTCTTGGATACATCAGCTCATTGAAAATATGCAAGACATGACTTTCGGCATCCTCTTTTTAGGGTCCAGGAGGGAAGATTACGGAGATATAAGGTATGAACTTCCGAAGAATGTGAAGTTTTTCAAGGAGTTTTTCCTCTTCCCAGAAAACGGCAGAATAAACGGGGGAACGAAAAGGGGTAAGAAGGATGTTTTTTATATAAGCTCCCTTCTTAAGGATACGGAAGCCTTGCCGGAGAAGTTATGGGATTACAGTTTCTACTTAAGGGAACTAAGCATAGAAGACTTTTTGAGGGGAAGATACACATGGGATCTTTTTGAAGAGATCTATTTAGAACAGTATGTAGATCTGCCCTTCGTTGAATTCTTTTGGGCGCTCAGGAACCTGCTTATTCCCCTATGGATATCCGCAAAAGCCATTGAAGAGCTCGGGGATCTTAAGGCGGGTGTTATCCACGCGCCTTCAACGGGTTATGCGGGCTTCGTGGGAAGCATGCTTAAGAAAAAACTTAACGTGCCCTTTATAATAACAGAACACGGCATATATACGAAGGAGAGGAAGATAGACATACTAAAAACCTTTACAAGTAAATCACTTACGCAATTTATTAAGGGTACGGGTCGTGATTTAACAGTCATTCAACGGTTGTGGATAAAATTCTTTGAAAATCTTGGAAAGATAGCTTACACCTCCGCGGATGCAGTATTTTCCCTTCATTCAGGGGCAAGGGATATCCAGATATCCCTCGGATGCCCGCAGGAAAAGACATATATAATACCCAACGGTGTTGATTTAAAATCCTACAGCAGTCTAAGGAAGGAAAAACCCGAAAAGCGAATAGCCTTAATTGGCAGGGTAACACCCATCAAAGACATAAAAACCTTCATAAAAGCCATGAAAATTCTATTAGAAGATATGCCGGAAGCGGAGGGATGGATAGTGGGTCCACAGGAGGAAGATCCCGAATATGCACAAGAGTGTAAAGAGATGGTGCGCTCCCTCGGTATTGACGGAAAGGTAAAGTTTTTGGGATTCAAAAAATTAACCGAAATTCTGCCTGAGATAGGTATAACCACTTTAACTTCCATAAGTGAAGGCATGCCCATTGTAGTACTTGAAAGTCTTGCAGCAGGTGTGCCGTGCGTTACAACAGATGTGGGATCATGCAGACAGCTTATATACGGGGGCATAGATGAAGAAGACCTTCTGATAGGCAAAGCAGGTGAAATTACTAAGGTGGGAGACTATAAGGGGCTTGCCTCTGCTTACAAAAGAATCTTAGAAAACCCAGGCCTGTGGAAGGATTACGGGAACAACGGTATGAAAAGGATAGAAAAGTATTACACCTTGGAAAAGATGGTAAAGGCATACAGGGGGGTATATCTTGAGCTACTTGGGGAGAGGAAATGGCAGGCATATCCATTGAATTAAAAAAAGCCTTAAATAGAGGAAACATAAGGGATATTGTAAATACGTTAGGTTATTCAACCCTGCTAAGCAGTGGCAACTGGATAGTAGCTGTATTCTCCATATTTTTCTTTTCACAAATAGCAAACCTTATGGATATAGGCAAGGATGTTTTAATATATCAGGTTCTTATTACCTACTCGGTAGCTATAAGCCTTATAGTCTCCGGACCCTTCCAGATAATGTTTACAAGATATGCATCTGATCGCATATTTGAAAAGGAAGAGGAAAGGATATCCCCCAACTATCTGTCCGCCCTGCTGATCTCCGGCTCGGTCTCCTTCCTTACAGGGCTATTTCTGGCACCTTTCCTCTTCAAGGGAGAGGATATAAACTTCAGGATCCTCTTTCCCTTTTTACTCTCAACCCTTTCGGGTTTATGGATTTCAAACTCACTTCTCACGGGCATTAAAAGGTACGGATATATATTCTTTTCTTTTCTCCTCTCTTACAGCGTCATAGGTGTATTGATGTTAGCATTTATAAAGAAAGATTTATTCTTAGCCTTTCTGGGATTCTACATAGGAAAGTCCCTGCTTTTATGTCTGCTGGCATCAAAGGTGTTACTTACATACCCTTCAAAAAAGCTTATAGATTTTGATTTCTTAAAAAAGGAAAGGGCTTACTATTCCCTCGGGATAGCTGGTCTGTTTTATAACCTGGGTATATGGATAGATAAATTACTGTTTTGGTTCAATCCTTCAACCGGTACAACACTCTTTTCAAACCTCAGAATTTCCGTCCTCTACGACATGCCAGTTATCCTCTCCTACATAGCCCTTATTCCGGGAATGGCGGTATTTTTCCTGAAGCTGGAGGGTGAATTTGCAGAAATTCACAGGGAATATTACGAAGCGGTAAGAAAATGGGGAACCCTTGATTATCTTTACAACCTCGCCAACAAAATGATAAAGAGTGCGAAGGCGGTACTATTTGATACGCTGAGGCTACAACTTATAGTAAACATCCTGATTATCCTCATCCAAGAACACATATTCAAACTGCTAAACATTTCACTCTTGTACATTCCCCTCTTCAACATACTTTTAATGGGAGCAACCCTTCAACTCAGCTTTATGATCCTATTCTCCATCATCTCTTACTTTGACCTAAGGAAACATCTCGCCCTTCTTAGCATTACATTTACATTAACAAACCTTATACTTTCCCTGCTCACCCTGTACTTGGGTCCTTACTTTTACGGCTACGGCTATACTTTGTCTTTACTGATCACTAACATTACCGCCATGTTGATGCTCAGGAGGTTCCTAAGTGAGATACTTTACAGGACTTTTATGGCTGTGTCTTAGTATGTCTGCTATAACAAGCGCTAAGGAAAATATACCTTTTTGTGTACTTTTTATTTATTCCGATGTAAATATACCAGACGATGTTCTTTATACCTATGATTGGATAGTCCTGTCTCCGAAAAACACTCACATTGAAGCCATAAAGGAAAAGTTTTACATGAAGAAAAGGGGAAAGCTCATAGCCTACCTCAGCATTGGTGAGAGAGAAAAGCATGAGGTAAAAGATAAACTGGAGAGGTTTGTAATAGGTGAAAACAGGGTATGGAACACATACATACTTGATATAAGAAAGAAGGAGTACAGGGAATTTTTAATAAATGAGGCAAAAAGGTTAATAGAGAAGGAGGGTTTTGAAGGCCTATTCTTGGATACCCTTGATAGCTACAGGCTTGCACTGGGAGGAAAAGAAAGAAAGGAGTATGAAGATCATTTAGTGATATTTATAAAGGATCTCAGAAAGAATTTGAAAAACACCACCATAGTTATAAACAGAGGTTTTGAGATACTTGATCGCATTGAAGAGGATATAGACGGCATAGCCGTAGAAAGTCTTTTAAAAGAGGATAAAAAGATACGCAGTACACTTATAGATGTTCTTAAAGATTTGTCAAAAAAGGGAAAGAAGGTCATAGTGATAGAGTATGACATAGGCAAGAAGGATGAATATATAAGGCTTTTAAACGGTATGGGTTTTATTCCTTATATTTCCGATAAATATCTTAAGAGCTTCGGCTATTCAAACTGCATACCCGTACCGAGAAAGATAGTCCTGCTTTACGACAGCACCATATTTGAAAATCCCGCCTGGTCTTGGGTACACAGATTTGTTCAGTTGCCCCTTGAATACCTGGGTTTTATACCCGTGCTCGTTGATGTAAACGGAAGGTTGCCCGAGATATCCAAGGAAGGCGGTTACAGTGGTGTTATTACATTATATATAAAAAATAAAAGCAAAGATCTTAAGGATTGGCTTAAAAAGGCAAAGGACAAAGGTTTAAAACTATTCTTTATAAAAGAGTTGCCTTTCAAAGAGGATGACGGTGACATATTGGACTACTTCGGGATAAGGATAAAGAGTCTTGAAAAACCTGCCCTTACGGGAAAGCCCCTTATTGCAGAAGGATACAAAATCTTTGAAATACCGCCCGTTCCCTTTTACACCCACATAATCGTTAATTCCCCGGAGGGTAAAGCTATCCTCACCTTCACTGTCAAAGGGGAAAAACATACACCCTTCGTAATAACAGAGTGGGGAGGTTTTGCCCTCGGCAATTCCCTTCTTAATGAAGAAGGCTTATGGATATTTGATCCTTTTGAAATCTTTAAAGAGATTTTCAATCCAGATTTTCCCGCACCCGATGTAACAACCGAAAACGGCAAAAGGATCTTAACAGTTCATATTGACGGTGATGGGTTCTACGATATATCAAAGGTGGAACAGGGGAAAACCAATGCGGAAATTATAAGGGATGAGATAATAAAAAAATACAACATACCCCACACCGTCTCCATAATAGAGGGTGAGATAGCCCCCTGGGGTCTTGCAAGGGAAAGATCAGAAAAATTGGAAGATATAGCAAGGAGTATATTAAGCCTAAAACATGTGGAACCCGCTTCCCATTCCTTTTCCCACCCCTTCGTATGGAATTTAAAAACAGCAGAATATATTGAGCTAAAATATGGATATCATCTTCCCATAAAGGGTTACAAGCTTGACTTCAAGAGGGAGATATCAGGATCAGTAAGCTACATAAGGGAAAGGCTCGTTAAAGATAAGGAAGTTAAAGTATTCCTCTGGTCCGGTAATACTGATCCTACACCAGAAATACTAAGATACGCATATAAAAACAAACTGTTCAATATGAACGGAGGGGACACAGCCATTACCGAAAAGAATCCCTTCCTGAAGTTCGTATCACCAATGGGGATAGACCTCAAAGGCTTCTTTCAGGTATATGCTCCCGTACAGAATGAAAATATATACACAAACCTGTGGACAAATCCCTTATGGGGCTACATAAATGTTAAACAAACCTTTGAGCTTACTGGGAGACCAAGAAGACTGAAACCCATATCCATATACTATCACTTCTACTCGGGATACAAACACTCTTCCCTGAAAGCGCTAAAAGAAGTTTACGAGTACGCCCTTTCACAGGAAATAATTCCCCTATACGGATCCGAGTACATAAGGAAGGTTCTGGATTTTAGAAATACCGCGGTAATAAGAATAAAGGAAGGATTTATAGTAAAAAACGAAGGGTTCATAAGAACCCTAAGAGTACCCAAGGGATGGGGCTACCCAGATTTGTTCAGAAGCAAAGGTGTAACGGGCTTTAAGGAAGAAAGAGACTTTATATACATACACCTTGATAATTCCGGGGAATACAGGATAATTCTATCTCCCGAAAGACCACCCTTTTGGTTTGAATCGTCAAACGGCAAGATAGTGTCTTTTAAAAGAAAAGGCAAGACATTTGTATATACCTTTGAGTCCTTCCTTCCCCTTAAGGCTACTTTCGTGTCCTCAAAGTGCCATATAAGGGGACCAGGGATAGTAAGGGAAGGGGAGAGATTTGTATTAAGGGGAGGAAGCTATGCTCAGGTTGAAGTCTCTTGTCCTTGAGGATTCCTTTACATTGAAAGCTATATTTGCCTTTGCCCTAATATCCGCGGGGTTGATGGTGCTTCTTTTCCCCAAGGGGAAGATTGAGAAGATAATATTAGACTCGGAAGAGGTAAATCCCCACCTGACCAAAAGATACATATTAGCTCTATTGCGTACTGATCCCCCTGCGGATCTTAAATTCGCCCTTCTAAGAAGATACGCCCTGCTTTCCGACGAGGAAGAAATTGAGGGAATAAAAAGTATCTTAGACAATGAAGCACAATTTTTATACACAAAGTATCACTTTCTTAAAAGAAAATACTTTGAAGGAAGCAAACACCTTAAGGAAGGGATAAGAAAAACCCTTGAAGAATTTTTACGAATTGAAACAAACAAAAAGATGCTTGAAGAGATATTTGAAGAGGGCGTAAAGATGAATCTGCCTTCAATAGCCTTTTATTCCGCAAAAAGGCTTGCTGATAAAACAGATGAGGATTTATGGAAGGAGAGGGCTTTTATATATGCGGTATATTCGGGTAACACAAGGGAAGCCCGAAAGCTGTCCTATGCCTTTAAGCCTTCAAATAAGAATACTTGGCTCCTTCTCTATGCCTTTGAAAAGGAAAGGAGAAGGTACAAGAGGGCACATCAACTTCTCAGAAAATACATAAGTCTATACCCAGAGGAAAAAGATAAACTTCTGGAAGAACTCATGGCAACCTCTTTTATAGTTGGAAACCCATTAGAAGGAAAAAAGATAGTGAACCATCTTCTTAAGGGAAAGAAATCAGCAGAAAGAAAAAGGGTGATAAGCGAAACCCTTATGAAGATAAAAGCTTCAGGAAATGCTAAAGCACTCAAAGATTTTATAAGGGCATGTCTGCCTTTTGTACCAAGTGATAGCACCTTGATAAAGGAGATCGTAAAATCAGCCCTTGAGACGGGCGACCCCGCCTTCGCCTCCGATGTATCCCAAATCCTATCGGGGAAAATTGAATGAAAAAATTTTTAATCCTGACACTGTTTCTATCCTTAAAGCTTTCCCTTTCAGCGGATGAAGAACTTTACAGACTTATGGTTGAAAGTCATCTTGGAGCCGGTAATCTTGACAGGGCTTTGAATGTAATAGAAAAAGCTATAAAGGAATTTCCCGACAGCTATTACTGGTGGAAAACTTACGGCGATGTTCTTCTGTGGAAAGGAAAACCCTCAGAGGCACTTACAGCCTATCTCAGGGCATACAATATTTTCAGAAATCCTGAGCTTGCCCGTCATATATTCAATTTGTCCGTCAAGCTGAAAAGACCAGATATTGCGGTTCAATTACTTGATGAAGTAGATGTATCCCCGGTTCAAAAGGCGGAAATTTATGAAAGTTTGGGAGATTATGAAAGGATGATAGAACAACTTAGCATGTTAAAGGACAAGGAATCCATGTTTAAACTGGCGGACACATTACTAACCCTCGGTCGTAAGGAAGAAGCCCTCAGGGTTATAGAAGAGTATGAAAAACTTCACGGTGAGGACGAAAGGATCTTACTTCTTAAGGCGGATACTTTTATCTCCTTACGGGAATTTAATAAAGCCCTTGATGTACTAAAAAGGGCTTCCCATGAGAGCAAAAAGGTGCTTACAAAAAGGGCGGATCTTTCATGGATACTCGGAGAGTTTGATACTTTTAAAGAATCCGCAGAGAAGCTAATCTCAAGGGGATGGGGAAGGGAAAAGGATTATGAAAGGCTCTCTTTCGTGTACGAAACGGAAAACCCAAGAAGGGCTGTACACCTTAGCCTTGAAGGGTGGAAAAGGTTGAAGAAGTTAATCTTCCTGGAGAGGGCTTTGAGGGTTTCCTTTGATAAGGGAAATCTCAAAGAGGTTATAAAAATATTTACGGAGAACAGGCATATACTAAGCAAGAATACTCCCCTTTTCATCCTCTATATAAGCGCCCTTGAAAAGGCAGGCTTTAAAGAGAAAGCGATAAGTGAGATGGAAACCTTCCTTAATGCTAAATTTGATAAAGAAGTTCTTAAAAACTACCTTCACCTTCTTATAGAAACGGGGGAAATAAAGGGATTAAAAGGGGCGGTTAAAAGATATGAAAGGTACGAAAGAGACCCGGAGCTTGCCCTTACCTTCTCCAGAGCCTACCTCGTGGTGGGCGAAGGCGTTAAGGCTCTCGGCGCCTACAAACACGCTAAGGACAAAGATGAATTTCTTTACATAGGTATTCTCAATGCCTTAGGAAGGACGAAGGAAGCAACCTATCACCGATTTATGTACTTTAAAAGGCTTGAGGATAAAATTAAAGGGAACGAAGACCTCATATTACCCTATCTTGAAACGGGCATTCCCTTCCTAACCGCGGACACCTTCAGACTGCTTCTTCAAAAAGCGAAAGCTGAAGACAAAAGGAAAAGGAATGTTTACATATCAAGGCTTATGTATGAAGGGGAGTATCAGAAGGTTATCTATTTAATGAACAGGAAAGGATACAGAGCAGAGGGGTGGGTTAGCCTTGAACTTGCCCTTAAAAGGAGGGATACCGCTCTTATAAGGGAGGGGCTAAAGAAAAGGGATATTTCCGTAAGTCAGAGGATACTAGCCCTTGATATGATAGGTGAAAAAGGGGAAGCGATTAACCTCTCTTTCAACAATGTAAGGGGTAACTCTCTCGCAAGAAGCTATATTAAGGATACATACACCCGTTTTGGGAACAGATTCGGTACGGGTGTTCTCTTTTACTCCAGACTCGGTGTTTCCGAAATAAGGGGAAGCATATACGCAAGATTGAAGGGTGTAACCCTTGATGGTATGCTTAGTAAAAGTACGGGGGACTTTCCGGACGGAAGGTCCTTTAACCTGTCCTTTGAAAGGGTCAGGGGAAGAAAACATATAAAGTTAGGGGCTGGATGGAGGAGAAGGACATCAGATGTCCTTAGGCTGTTCGGAGAGATATATAAAAGGGGCGAAAGAACAGATCTCGTTTTTCTTATAGGAAGGGGTATTGATGCAACGGATACACTTTATCTTGAGTTTTACGGATATAAAAACACCCTCAGCATATCAACAAATACTTATATAACTAACCGCCTACTATCCTATACCAACCTCGGAGTATCCGAATTCTTCAAGGAAGAGGGCACATATCTCGGAAAGGGAACTAATCTGTATGGAGAGCTGAGCTATAAACTTAACCTGATAAGTAAAGATGAAAGACTCATAATGTTCACGAGCGGAGGAATTTATGAAGGTAACAGAAGTTTCCTTCCTACAAACTTTATTACCGCGGGTTTGGGATATTCCCTCTCCGATTTTTCAGACTACACACCCTCTTGGAAACCCTTGCTTCATATAGAAGGCGGTTACAACTTCGGGATAGAGGGAACTTACTTTGGGATAAAGGCAGGCGGTGGCGGTCCTTTAATCGGAGGGGATAAATTTAACATACAGCTGGAGATATACACCAACCGCATAGGGGTAAAGGAAGAAATATTAAAGATGAACCTTACTTACACCCTTTGGTACTGAGCTGGTAATTTTACCTTCCTTATACCCGACTAATGGATTAAGTAAAACTGTATATATCGGAGAGGGAGAAATAAAAACTTTAAGGGGGGTACAGTCATGGTTAAGTTTTCCTGCAAAGGTCTTTTGGCTCTTATGACTTTTGCGGGTATATCCGGCGGTGCCCAGCTTTATGTCTCACCCGACGGAAGCGGTTCCGCCTGCACCCAAGGAAACCCGTGCGGTCTTGAAACAGCCCTTGATATAGCAAGGGCTAACGGAGAGGAGGATACAATCTACCTCAAAGGGGGTACATACGAGCTTATCGGTCCAATCAATGTGGTTATAGTTGACAACAAACCGCTCACCATAAGGGCGGAGGACTTCGCCGATCCGCCCGTACTTGACGGAGACATTGACAACGACGATGCAACCAATGACCGTTTCAGAATCCTGAAGATATCCACCACCAGTCCCGACGCGGGTGTCACCATAAACATTGAAGGGATAAGGTTTCGTAAAGGATACGATCGTTCCGGAGAGGGGGGAGGGGCGCTTTATATATCTACCACATCGGGTAGCGTAAATATAAAGAGGTGCGAATTTATTGACAACAACTCACCAGCACGAGGGGGAGGGGTATATATGAGAACAAGCTTCGGTAACTTCACACTTTATAAAAATACTTTTAAGGAAAACACGGCGGAAAACGAAAGGGGAGGTTCCCTGCTGGTTGAAATGCTCGGAGGCAAGATAAGGATACAAGGGAATATATTCAAGGATAGTGAATCGGGAATGGAAGGAGGAGCCATATCCCTGTATATGAATAATTCTTCCGCACGGCTTATAAACAATATCATAAGCAACAACACTTCATCCTCATCCAACGGAGGCGGAATATATGTAGAGCTTTTTACAGGAAGTACACTGTTTGCTACAAATAACACAATATGGGGCAACTCAGCAAACGGTACAAGCGCAACAGGAGGTGGTTTTAACATAAGGATAATGGACAACTCATCCGCTGTTTACCTTCATAACAATATAGTAAGGAATAACTCCTCAACCCTGGATGGCAATGATATTTACATAGAGTCGGACGGGGACGGAGATACAATAGGAGCCATGGTATTCTTGAAAAACAACATACTCGGCGATAATGCCAAATTTAATCCCGCATACGATGATGATACGGACGATAACAGGCTCGTATCTCAGGATATTGTAATTACACGTACGGATTACTATTACTTTGATGCAAATTTAACGGACGATCCCCAGCTTCAGAACCCTTCTGACGGTAACTTCCATCTAAAACCCTCCTCCCCAGCAATAGACACGGGAGACAACCTCGCACCCCACTTACCCCCGGAGGACATGGATGGAGACAAAAGGATATTGGGAAGTGCTGTTGATATAGGAGCGGACGAATTCGGATACAAGCTTTCTGTAAATATTGAAGGAGAAGGAAAGGTTACAAGTACCCCAGAAGGTATTGACTGTGGTAGTGATTGTAGCGAAACCTTTGCAAGGGGTGAATCGGTTGTCCTTAAAGCGGAGTCCGGGGAAGGTTACACCTTTAAAGGATGGGACGGTGATTGTTCAGTTTGCGGTGACAGTACGGAATGTTCCTTAACAATGGATAGCGACAAATTATGTAAGGCTACTTTTGAAGAAAAAGAAGAAGAAACATACTCACGGACAAGGAGGGGGTGTAACACGGGAACGGGTCCTTTCGTCTTACTCCTGTCCCTTATTCCCCTTCTGAGAAGACTCCTCTCTTAAGATAGAGGGGGAGGCAAAATCCTCCCCCATCCTTTTTATATACTCCTTTTCCCATTCCCAGGCGGTCTTTATGATGAACTCAAGATCGTCATAAACGGGTTTCCAACCGAGAAACCTTTTTATTTTCTCCGCCTTTGCAACGAGTTCCGGTGGATCACCCTCCCTTCTCGGCGCTTCCTTAACCTCAAAATCAACACCAGTTACCCTCCTGGTGGTGTCAACAACCTCAAGGACGGAATAACCCCTACCGTAACCGCAGTTCAGTACAACACTTTCACCCCCTTCCATAAGGTAATTAACCGCAAGAAGATGGGCTTGTGCCAGATCAACAACATGTATATAGTCCCTTATACAAGTACCGTCCTTAGTAGGATAGTCGGTACCGTATATATATAAGGTGTCATACTCCCCCATTGCGGTTTTTACCGCCATTATAATAAGATGGGTGGGATTAGGATAGGCAAAACCTATCCTTTTATCCGGATCCGCCCCCGCCACATTAAAGTATCTGAGTGATACATATCTGAAATTGTTCATTGCCCTGTCAAGATCCCTTAAGATCCTCTCAACAGTTGCCTTCGTTTCACCGTATGGATTTATGGGATTCAAGGGAGCATCCTCGTCAACCGGTACCTTATCCGGTATGCCGTAAACCGCTGCGGATGAAGAAAAAACAAAGTTATTTACTCCTTCCTCCATCATGGCTTCAAGAAGATTAAGAGTATTTACCACATTATTCCTGTAATACTTAAGAGGTTCTCTTACACTTTCGGGTACAACTATGTATGCGGCAAAGTGAATTACCGCATCGGGTCTAAATTCCCTTATTACTTTTCTGACAGTTTCCTTGTCAGAAAGATCCGCCTTAACAAGCTTCCCGTACAACACAGCCCACTCATTGCCCGTAGATAAATTGTCATATACGATAATTTCATGCCCCCTCTCACCAAGAAGCTTTACCGTGTGAGAACCTATGTATCCCGCTCCGCCTGTAACGAGTATTTTCATAATGTTTAAACTATATCCTAAATGGGAGAGGAAGAGAGGATTTTCTTTTCAAAAGGTCAGGGAAGGCTTGACACAAAGATAAAGGAGAAATTCCCTGATCTTTCAAGAAATTTTATACAGAAGCTTATAAGCCAAGGTAAAGTCTTTTTAAATGATAGGGCGGTAAAAAAGGCATCGGTAAAGGTCAAAGAGGGAGACAGAATAAGGATACTTATCCCTCCCCCCGAAGAGATTAAGCTTGAACCGGAGGAGGGGGATGTAAGGATAATCTATGAGGATGAGGACATAGGTGTAATATTCAAACCCTGCAATATGGTTGTACATCCTTCACCGGGTCATAAGAGAGGAACCCTTGTCAATATTTTGCTTTCAAAACTTTCAAATCTGTCATCGGTGGGAGGGAAAGAAAGACCCGGTATAGTTCACAGACTTGATAAGGAAACCTCTGGTCTGATGGTCGTTGCAAAGAACGATAAAGCCCACAGATCCCTTTCCGACCAGTTCAAAGGCAGAAAGACTCTTAAAATCTACAAAGCGGTTGTAAAGGGAACGGTAAAGGAGGATCACGGGATAATAGATATACCCATAGGAAGACACATAAAGGAAAGGAAAAAGTTCAGCATTTATACCGCCAAACCGAGGGAAGCTGTAACCGAATTTTGGGTTGAAGAAAGGTTTAATGATGCCACACTTCTTAGGGTAAGAATATATACGGGAAGGACCCATCAAATAAGGGTGCACCTGTCTCATCTCGGACATCCCGTGATAGGAGACAGACTATACGGCTTTAAGCCTTCGCAGTTTCCCGAAATAAAAAACATGTTGGAAGAAGGATGCATAATGCTTTTATCCTGTAAACTGGGCTTCTATCATCCTTCAAGGGGTAACTGGATGGAATTTGAGGCTGAGTACCCCCCTTTCTTTAAGAAGGTTATTGAATTTCTCAGGAGAAGAGAGAACTGACCGAATCCTCCTCGTGTATCCTCTTTATTGTCTCCGCAAGTAGGGGTGCTACGGAGATAACCTCAAGCTTAGGAAAGTTCTTTTCACCCACGGGTATGGTATTGGTTATTATCACCTTCTCTATGGGAGAGTCAACCAACCTGTCAACAGCGGGTCCGGATAACACACCGTGGGTAGCACAGACTATAACCCTTTTGGCTCCTTTATTCAAAAGTAAATTTGATGCAGCAACAACGGTTCCACCTGTGTCTATTATGTCATCTACTATTATTGCTTCCTTACCCTCAACTTCACCCACAACATCAAAAACTTCCGCCTTATTCGGCTCGGGTCTTCTTTTGTAAATAATTGCTATACCGCAACCCAGCTTATTGGCAAGCTGACGCGCCCTTTCCACACCGCCCGCATCGGGCGAGACCACAATGGGATCTCTAAGATCAAGATGTTTATTAATGTGCTCGTATATAACCGGCAGGGCGTAAAGATTGTCAACGGGAATATCAAAGAAACCTTGTATCTGAGGAGAGTGAAGATCTATTGTAACAAC
>JALWBR010000027.1 GCA_027037055.1 Aquificales bacterium
CTGTCACATATTGTACCTATGTAACGCTTTCCTCTGTATTTACCACACAGACACTCATAATCCTTTATAGGTCCGAATATTCTTGCACAGAATAGACCATCCTTCTCGGGTTTCAAGGTTCTATAGTTAAGGGTCTCCGGTCTTTTTACCTCTCCGTGAGACCATGATCTTATCTCATCCGGTGAAGCAAGCATCAGCTTAACTTTTCCGAAGGGTAAAAGACCCTTTCTCATTTTTTATCCTCCTCCTTAATTTCAACCTGATCACAAGGCACAGATTTACCATTCTCACATCTCACATCAAGGGCAAGAGCCTTAAGCTCTCTAACGAGAACCTTGAACGATTCTGGTATTCCTGGTGTGTAAACATATCTGCCCTTGACTATAGCCTCGTAAACCTTGCTTCTTCCCTCAATATCGTCGGATTTAACAGTAAGCATCTCCTGAAGTGTATATGCTGCTCCGTGAGCTTCCAGAGCCCACACCTCCATTTCACCGAGTCTCTGACCGCCGAACTGTGCCCTACCTCCCAGAGGTTGCTGTGTTACAAGGGAGTAAGGACCTGTAGATCTTGCATGTACCTTATCATCAACCATGTGTATCAGCTTAAGCATGTGCATATATCCGACAGTTACCTCAAAGTCAAAGGGCTCTCCCGTCCTTCCGTCATAGAGGGTCATCTTACCGTTTTCGGGAAGGCCAGCCATCCTGAGAAGTTCCTTTATTGACTCTTCACTTGCACCTTCAAAAACGGGTGTTGCCATAGGTATTCCCATCTCCGCAAAATCCTTCATAACATTGAAAAATTCCTCATCACTGAGGGAATTAAGATATTCCTCTATGGCTTTGACATTTTCACCGTTCTCATCTCCCACCGCGTATATTTTCTTTATGAATTCCGTAAGTTTTTTCCTGTTAGCTTTCTGATCAAGAAGCTCTCCTATCTTTTTACCGAGTCCCTTAGCGGCCCATCCCAGGTGGGTCTCAAGTATTTGGCCTACATTCATCCTTGAAGGAACACCCAAGGGATTAAGTACTATGTCAACCGGTGTTCCGTCGGGAAGGAAAGGCATATCTTCAACGGGAAGGACTACCGATATAACACCTTTGTTACCGTGTCTTCCTGCCATCTTATCGCCGACCTTTATCTTTCTCTTCTGGGCGATATACACCTTAACAAGGGTTATAACGCCAGGCGGGAAATCACCCCTCTTATATATGCCTTTTCTTTTCTCATCATAAATCTTGCCGAGTACATCAATTTGAGTCTTTGCACGCTGAGAGATTTCCTTTATTCTGTTGCACAATTCTTTATCCTCAAAGAAATTCTCGGGTTTAGCGGTAAGAAAGTTTATAATCTGGTCAAACAGCTCCTCCGTTATCTCGGTACCCGCCTTTATATTTTTCCTGCCAACTTTAACATTCTTTTCTATTTTTCTGCCGAGTACCAATCCCTTTATTACTCCGTTCCTTCCCTCAACTATAAGCTGTTTCCTCTTTTCATGCTCCCTTTCAAGTTTCTCAAGTTCTTCCCTTTCAACAAATTCCGCAAGATAATTTTTTCTTTCTCCCGATTTCCTTGTAAATACCTGAACATCTATAACTATCCCCTCAACTCCAGGAGGACATCTCAGGGAAGAATCCTTTACATCCTTTGATTTTTCTCCGAAGATTGCTTGAAGCAGTTTTTCCTCCGGAGTAAGCTGGGCTTCACCCCTTGGTGTTACTTTACCTACAAGTATATCCCCAGGCTTTACATAAGTACCTATCTTTACAATACCGAATTCATCAAGGTGGGCAAGAGCCCTCTCAGGCACGCCCGGTATGGAGTTGGTTATTTCTTCATCACCGAGCTTTGTCTCACGCGCCTCAACCTCAAGTTCTTCTATATGAATGGATGTATATACATCATCCCTTACGAGCCTTTCGGATATGACTATAGCATCCTCAAAGTTGTATCCGCGCCACGGCATAAAGGCTACGAGAACATCCTTACCAAGAGCCAGCTCACCCCTAAAGGTTGATTGACCGTCTGCGATAACATCACCCTTTGAAACCTTCTCTCCCTTTTTAACGAGAGGTCTCTGGTTTATACATGTGTTTTGGTTTGTCCTCTGGAACTTTTTAAGCTCATATACATCTATACCTATATCAAGGGGATTGTTGACATCTATTTCCTCCGGATTAACCCTTATTACTATCCTTGAACCGTCAACCTCTTCAACCACACCTCCCCTTTTGGCAACCACCACCGCATGACTATCCCTTGCAACCTTCTTTTCCATACCCGTTCCCACAAGCGGAGCCTGAGTAAACATGAGAGGGACAGCCTGTCTCTGCATATTTGATCCCATCAAAGCCCTGTTTGCATCGTCGTGCTCAAGGAAAGGTATCAGAGAAGAAGATACGGAAATGACCTGTCTCGGAGATACATCTATATAATCAACCTGCTCTGGCTTCACTATCTGAATATCATTTTTATACCTCGCCATAACCCTGCTTGAGAGTATCCTACCGTCCTTGTCGGTAGGAGAACTTTGGGCTATCACATAATTCTCCTCTTCGTAAGCGGCAAGATACTCAACCTTATCCGTTACCCTTCCGTTCTCAACCTTTCTGTACGGAGTTATAAGGAATCCCAACTCATTTGTTCTTGCATAAACGGTCATTGAAGTAACAAGACCTATATTCTGACCCTCTGGTGTTTCAATGGGACATATCCTTCCGTAATGGGAAGGATGCACATCCCTTATCTCAAACTTTGCACTCTCCCTTGTCAGACCGCCCGGACCGAGGGCTGAAAGCCTTCTTTTATGGGTAATTGAAGACAAAGGATTCGTACTGTCAAGATATTGAGACAGCTGTCCACCTTTAAGGAATTCAAAGATGGCATTGGTAAGATACTTGGGATTGAGAACATCCTGAGGTTTCAAAGTAGGATCTTCTATATTGGCAACCGCAATTCTGTCCCTGAACACCTTTTCCATTCTTGCGAGACCTATCCTCGCTTGATTTTCAAGAAGTTCACCTACGGGTCTTACCCTCCTGTTGCCGAGGTGAGCTATGTTGTCACTTTTTTCCTTTCCGAACCTTAAGTCTATCAAATATCTAAGTATGTTTATCAAATCAACCTTGAGTATGAATCTTGCTTCATCTTCCGTATAGCTCTCAACAGGAATCTCTTTATGCTTCTTGAAAAGCTTCTTCAAAATGTCAGCGGTAACCCTCTCGCCCTTTTTGTATCCGTCCATGTCCTCCGCAAGGGCTAAGGGGGGCCAATTATCAAGATTTTCAACATCGGAAGGCTTTAATGTTTTGGGAATATTGTGAACCTTTGCATTTATCTTTATCCTTCCCACCTTTGATAAGTCGTACCTTGTTATATTTTCAAAAAACACTTTGAAATAGGACCTTGCCCTTTCAACAAGGTGCTCAATTTCCATAGCCATGGTTTCTATAAGCCTTAATCTCTTGTAAACTTCAACGAGACCCACATCCCTTAAAGTGAATTTGGAAGGTATCTTTATAAGGCTCTTCTTGTATGGCTCCCTCGGGGTTGTTTCGTTTATAAGCGTGTCAAGTACTATCTTACTGTATTTACTTTTAACAACAGACTCCTTAGGAACCACCGTTATCCTTTCTATATTTATCCTTTCATCTTTTATAAGTCTTTCAAGGGATTCAGGATCTTCTATATATCTTTCCTCTATAAACTCTCCCTCTTGATCTTTGCCTTCTATGATGGCTTTATACCTTAAAACAGCAAATATGTGATAAGCTTCAAGGTCTTCAATTGTAAATTCCTCTGAAGTATTTTCATCAACTATAATACCATTTTCTACCTTTAACCTCCTTACACCATCATAGAAGGGACTCAATATATCATAAGCGTCTTCAAGTCCGAAAGCTCTCAAAAGCAGTGTCCCCGAAAGCTTTTTCCTATCAACCCGGGCTGAAAATATATCTGTGGCTCCGGAAAGTTCAAACTCTATCCTTGAACCCTTATCGGGTATTATGCTCGCCCTGTACATTATCCTAACAATGGTGCTATCTTTCTGTCTTTCTTCTTTCTCTTCAAAAAATACACCGGAAGACCTTATAAGCTGATTAACTATTACCCTCTCGCTCCCGTTTATGATGAAAGATCCTGTATCCGTCATCATAGGAATTTCGCCGAAATACACTTTCTTAGGTTCGGTTACCCTCTCTCCCTTTTTGGTTTTAACCCTCAGCCTGAACATAACCCTTAAAGGAGCGGAATAGGTTAACCCTTTTGCCTTACATTCTTCGGGCGTATATTTCTCCTTATATATCAATGTACCCCCGCACTTAGGGCATTTAACACCATAACCGCCCAAAAATGAAGCATCTGGTTTGTATTCACATTTGTTACACTCCCAATCCCCTATCTCGTATCCCAAATATTCAACAGCTATGTTCTCATTTGGATCCTTAAAGGGTAAAGAGGTCCTGAATACATACTCAAGCCCTTTATTTTCTCGCTTGTCCGGTGCCTTGTAAAACTGTATAAAGTTTTCAAAAGAATCCTTGGGTATGGACAGCAGATAAGGAGGCTCTACAAATTCTTCCCTCGTACCGAAATATTTTCTGGGCAATGCTACATTCCTCATGGCCTCACCATCCTTTTAAATTTTTAAAAATATCTTAAAAAATAGAAAACCCCCTCTTTGAAAGGGGGTTATATAAGCCCGCAGAAAATAAAGGAGAAAAGAGATCAAATCCACACCTATTGCAGTTCTACCTCCGCACCTGCCTCTTCAAGTTTCTTCTTAATCTGCTCCGCCTCCTCCTTGGACACACCCTCCTTAACCGGTTTGGGTGCATTGTCAACAAGCTCCTTAGCCTCCTTCAATCCTAATCCCGTTATCTCCCTCACCACTTTGATTACATTTATCTTGTTACCGCCAGGTGCTTTAAGGATAACATTAAATTCGGTTTTCTCCTCAACCTGAGCTTCCGCAGGGGCTGCACCGGCTGCAGGAGCAGCGGCTACCATAGCAGCTGCGGAAACACCGAACTTTTCTTCTAATTTCTTCACAAGCTCAGCCAATTCCAAAGCTGTCATATTTCCTATAGCTTCCACAATTTCATCAATAGTTAAAGTAGCCATCCTTTTTACCTCCTTCAACTTTTTTGTTCTTCTATAGCCTTAAGCACCAAAACAAGTTTTTGAGGTACAGCTTTCAAAGTCATAACAAGGTTAACAACGGGTGCCTGTATAACACCCATGAGCTTGCTGACAAGAACCTCCTTGGGAGGAAGCTGCGCAAGAGCCTTTATATCTTCTGGTGTTAAAAATCTACCCCCATACAAACCACCCTTTATAAGAGATAGAGGATCATCACTATTAAACTCCTTGGCAAACTCGTATATAACCTTTGCAACAGGAATCGGATCCTCATAGGCAAATATAACAGCTGTAGGTCCAATTAAAACCTCCCTGTGGTCCGATATAACCGTGTCCATAAGTGCTCTATAAAACAGAGTGTTTTTGCCGACGAGCATCTCCCCACCATTTTCCTTTATATCCCACCTTAAGCGGGTTATATCATTTGCAGGAATTCCGGTAAAGTTAAAGAATATCAACAGCTGTGCCCTATTTATCCTTTCTTTGTATCCGCTAACAATTTCAGCCTTTTTTATCCAACTCCTTCTCTCCATCTAAACCTCCTTAAGCGGCAAGCTCCTGAATTTTCCTTAATATACTGTTAACATCAAGCTTAACACCAGGTCCCATTGTGGTTGATAATGTTACATTTCTAATATAGTTACCTTTTGCACCCGAAGGTCTCGCCTTAACAACCGCATCAATAGCGGTGTATATATTCTCCACCAATTTATCCTTATCAAAACTTATTTTACCTACAGGCATGTGCAGATTTCCGGCTTTATCAACCTTAAACTCTACCCTTCCCCTTTTAGCATCCTCTACCGCCTGCTTTATATTTGATGTTACCGTACCCGTTTTGGGATTGGGCATAAGCCCTCTCGGACCGAGTATCCTACCAAGCTTTGCAACCTTTGACATTATCTCGGGAGCCGCTATAACCACATCAAAGTCAAGCCACTCTTCCTTTAATATCCTATTTATAAGATCTTCACCGCCCACATAATCCGCCCCAGCTTCCTCAGCCATCTTTTGATATTCACCTTCCGCAAGCACAAGCACCTTTATAGGTTTTCCCAGACCATGGGGAAGCACCACAGAACCCCTTACCATCTGATCCGCGTATCTCGGATCTACATTCAGATTGAAGGCTATTTCAACCGTTTCATCAAATCCCCTTTTTGTAGTTTCCGCTATCTTTTTAAGCAAATCAACCGCCTCTTCAACAGTGTATCTCTTGCTTTTATCAACAAGCTCTAAAGCCTTTAAATACTTCTTTCCCCTCTTAGCCATGACCCTACTCCTTCCAACCTTCTATCTCTATGCCCATACTTTTGGCAACCCCCGCAACGGTTCTCATAGCAGCCTCAATATTTTTCGTATTCATATCCTTAATCTTCATCTCCGCTATCTCCCTGAGCTGAGAAATATTTATTTTACCAACTTTTTGCCTTTTTGGGTCGGATGCTCCCTTTTCAACCTTTGCAGCCCTCTTTAGAAGATAAGAAACAGGCGGTGTTTTAAGAACAAAATCAAAGCTTCTGTCCTGATAGACGGTTATTATAACAGGAAGGACAGTTCCGGGCTCATAGGATTTACTTGCATCGTTAAACTTTTTAACAAAGTCCATAATGTTAACACCGTGCTGTCCTAAGGCGGGACCGACGGGCGGTGCGGGTGATGCCTGCTGAGCAGGAAGCATAAGTTCTATAGTTCCCGCCACCTTTTTTCCAGGTTTAGCCATGATTTGCCTCCTTATATCTTCTCAACCTGATTAAAGTCCAATTCTATGGGCGTCATCCTTCCGAAAATACTTATCAATACCGTTAACTTTTCCCTTTCGGGATGCACTTCCTCAACGGTACCCGTAAAGTTAATAAAGGGTCCCTCTATGACCCTTACCTGATCCCCCTTTTCAAATAAGACTTTAACAACCTTAGCACCTTTCTGAGCCTGAGCAACTATCCTTTCAACTTCCTCTTCCTTCAAGGGGGTAACCTTCCCTCCAACAAGCACGGGTTTATATATATGGGGTGTTTTCTCTATTGCCCTCAATAACCTGTCATCCATCTCCGCCTTTATAAGTATGTAACCCGGGAACATTTTGTTATCAAGAACTATCTTTGCCTCCGTCTTATTTTCCCTGCAAACGAGTTTCTGCCCAGGTTTTGAAATGGGCGGAGCTTCCAAACATTCGTCACCTTCCACACTTTCCACCACCCTTACCTCACCGTTCTCTATTCTGAAAGTCGTAACACCCTTTTTACCCAATACACTCACATCCCTATTGTTCGCTTTAAGAGAGAGCCTGTATCTCTCCTTACCCATGGATCTTATAACAACCCTTTCTTCCGCAGGCACAACAACATCTTCCACCAAATCCTGAAGACCTTCAAGCTCTATAACCTTAAGAAAGTTTTCCTTCGCTGCAACCTCTTTACCCGCCTCCACCTGTAAAGCATACCACTGTTTCTCACCCATTTATCTAACTACCCCTCAGAGAAAATATTGCATAAAGGATCTTTGTAAATGCCAAATCAAGCACCCACAGGTATATGCCTATAATTAAGGAAAAAATTATAACACTAACCGTCGCCCTTGTCACAAGTTTCCTCTCGGGCCAGCTTACCTTGTTCAGCTCAGCCCTTACCGCTTTTAAGAATTCTGATATCTTACCCATAGCTTTACTTTTCCCGTATGGCGGGGCACGGAGGACTCGAACCCCCAACCGCGGGATTTGGAGTCCCGCGCTCTGCCAATTGAGCTAGTGCCCCACTACTTAACCTCTCTATGTAATGTATGCTTTCTACACCACTTGCAATACTTTCTGAATTCAAGTCTCTCTGGATGCTTCTGCTTGTTCTTTGTTGTGGTGTAATTCCTGCGTTTACATTCTGTGCAAGCAAGGGTAACTATCTCTCTCGGCATAGCTTCACTCCTACTCTAAGATTTTGGTAATCACTCCAGCACCTACTGTCCTTCCTCCCTCCCTTATAGCAAACCTTAAACCCTCCTCCAACGCCACAGGCTGTATCAACTCCACCTCTAACTCCACATTGTCCCCAGGCATCACCATCTCCTGACCCTCCGGTAACTTCACCACTGTACCAGTCACATCAGCAGTCCTTATGTAAAACTGTGGCCTGTAATTCACAAAAAATGGTGTATGCCTTCCACCCTCCTCCTTGCTCAATACATACACCTGCGCCCTAAACTTCTTATATGCCTTCACACTCCCAGGCTTCGCCAATACTTGCCCCCTCTCCACATCATCCTTCCCTACCCCCCTCAATAATACACCCACATTATCCCCAGGCAACGCCTCATCCAATATCTTCCTAAACATCTCTATTGATGTAGCCACCGTCTTCAACGGCTCCTCCCTTAACCCTACCACCTCTACCTCCTCCCCAGGCTTCAATACCCCCCTCTCTACCCTTCCCGTAACCACTGTCCCCCTTCCTGATATGGTAAATACATCCTCTATGGGCATCAAAAACGGCTTGTCCACCTCCCTCTGTGGAGTGGGTATATACTCGTCCAATGCCTTCAATAGCTCCACTATGCTCTCACACCACTTCCCAGGACTCCCCGCTTCTAACTCCTGTAATGCCCCTAAGGCAGACCCCCTTATAACGGGTACCTCCTCCCCAGGAAATTCATACTTGCTCAGCAATTCCCTCACCTCTAATTCAACTAAATCTAATAGTTCCTCGTCATCTACCATGTCGCACTTGTTCATATATACTACTATGTATGGTACGTTAACTTGCCTCGCTAATAATACGTGCTCCCTCGTCTGGGGCATGGGTCCGTCCGCCGCTGATACTACCAGTATCGCCCCATCCATCTGTGCCGCTCCCGTTATCATGTTCTTTATGTAGTCCGCATGTCCAGGACAGTCCACATGTGCATAGTGCCTCTTGGGTGTCTCATACTCTACATGGGTTATGTTTATTGTTATCCCTCTCTCTTTCTCCTCGGGCGCCTTGTCTATCTCCTCATACTTGTAACATTCCGCCTTTCCTCCCTCCATTATCCCCGCCGCTAATCCGCATGTTATCGCGGATGT
>JALWBR010000028.1 GCA_027037055.1 Aquificales bacterium
CATCAAGGGGTGTAAACCCGACCCTGCTGTCAACGAGAAGAAAAACCATCTTTATATTTTGTTTTCTCTCCCTAAAATAATTTTCCATAAGGGATTTCCACTCTCTCTGCATTGCTTTTGAAACCTTTGCATAGCCGTATCCTGGCACATCAACGAGAAAAACTTTGTTATCTATGAGGAAATAGTTTATTAGTCTCGTCTTTCCCGGACTTTTACTTACCTTTGCTATATTCTTCCCCGTAATCATATTTATAAGGGATGATTTACCCACATTTGACCTTCCCACAAATACGACCTCTTTGAATTGCGGGAAAGGAAACTTATCCTTGAAGGATCCTAAGAATTTAACTTCCATCAGTATAGGCTTGCTATCGTTTCACCTATATCTTCTCCGAATACCTTGAAGGATGAATGCATCTCAATAAGCTTTTCAAGGAGGGAGGAGTTTAACCTTATATTTTTGTCTTCCGCTATAAATATGTCATATTTACTTCCGAAGTTTTCTATCTCATCGTAATAGCCGGGATTTTTATAAAGGTGAAACAATTCGGGAAAGTATTTGGTTAGCTTAAGGATAACTTTTTCTATGGGTACATGTTTGTCTTTTATGTGAACATCTATATAACCACCCTTTTCTTCTCTAAGTCTTATGGGTGATATCTTTCTCTCCGCAAGTATAAGGGATCCCATAATTATACCTATCAGGGTTGTAAGGTCTATTTCGGTAAAGTTATCACCGAGAAGATCCTTCTTTCCTCCGAGACTCAGGGAATCTTCAATATTGTCGTAAAGATAGATGTGGTTCAGACCTTCTGTAAAACTACCGTAGTGGGCGCTTTCAATGTGGGCGTATCTGCTACCCGTTTTCCCGTAAACATTCAGGGAAGTATCGGTGAGAAGGAAGGTATGCAGTGAACCGTGTTCCATTTTTATAAAGGAACCTTCATATCTATTGCTTGATATAACTTCAAGATCATCCGTAAAATAAACTATTTCTCCTTCTTTAACCGCTACTATTCCTTCTGGGTGTGAAGTAAGGTGTATTCCTCCTCCAAAAGCTTTTTCAAGGATTTTTTCTCCTTCTACTGTGAGTTTATAAATAAAGTTTCCTCCTATTGCAAAAAGGTTATCGTCCAAAAGCCCTACGGATTTTATGGGTTTATCAAGGATATCCGATACTGGGAGTTTTACTATATGGGATTTACTGAACCTTTCCGCGGACACCCTGTATATACCTTCCGCGGTACAAAAATATATACTTCTTAAATCTGTTGTTATATCTCTTATTTCATCTTCCGCATCAATTTCTACCGTTTCCCCGGACCCTCTGTCCATCTTTATAAGTTTGGAACCACCCGCTCCTATGAGGTAATACCTCGTGTTTGCGAGTTTGGTGGGAGTCTCGGAAAGCTTATCCGATTGCCAAAGTATATTAAATTCCGACTTTTCAATAAATTCCTTTTTTGATATGCCTTCAACCCTGTAATTGCGGGCTAAGTATATCCTTTCTCCGTCGCAGTAAACTTCCATTTTGTCCTCTATCTTATTATAACTTCCCGTATATATTTCCTCAGAACCTTTCCCAATTCTTCAAGTTCCGCTTCGGAGTAAGAATGCATATATTTAAAAGAGGGGTCCAGCAGTGAATCGGTAACCAGAAACTTTTGAAGGGCATACCTTCTTGCTCCTCTTATCATTTCACCTATCTTTATTACATCATCCCTTGATAACTGTTCTTTTACGACGGTTGTTCTGAATTCATACTCCACGCCCGATTCCATTATCAGCTTTATACTCCTTACAATATTTCCCGTTTCAAATTCCGTTTTCGTTACTTCCTTATATTTGTAAAGGGGAGCCTTTACATCCATGGCTATGTAATCAATAAGTCCTTTGTTTATCAAAGGCTTTATGATTTCGGGACGGGTTCCGTTAGTATCAAGTTTCACAAGGAAACCCATTTCTTTTATCTTTTTCAGGAAATCTCCGAGATCCGGTTGAACGGTAGGTTCCCCACCCGTTATGACAACACCTTCCAAGAAACCTTTTCTTTTTAAGAGGAGGTTAAATACTTCTTCTTCGGGTATGGGGGGGTCAAATAATTCTGGTAAAACAAGGGATCTGTTGTAACAATAGGGGCATCTGAGATTACACCCTTGGGTAAAGATTATGCATGCCAATTTTCCCGGGTAGTCTATAAGGGTGAACTTTTGGAATCCCCCTATGAGCATCAGGATATTCTGTAAGTTTTCCTGAGTTTGAATTCTTCTTGCTTGCCCGCATTCCACTGGCTAACAGGTCTCAGATATCCCACCACCCTTGAATAAATCTCACATTTTTCTCCGCATACGGGACATCTGTCGTGTTCGCCCGATATATAACCGTGGGTGGGGCAAATGCTGAAGGTCGGTGTGATTGTGAAGTAAGGGATTCGGAAGTTTTCACATACCTTTTTTATAAAGCTTTTTAAACTGCCCGTATCTTTTATTCTTTCCCCCACAAAGAAGTGCAGAACGGTTCCCCCCGTATATCTTATTTGCAATTCTTCTTGATGTTCAAGTACTTCAAAAGGATCCTCCGTATAGTTAACGGGTAAATGGGTTGAATTAGTGTAGAAGGGTTCAGCACCCCTTTTAACCTCCTCTTCGTTTGCTACTATAATATCTGGGAACATTTCCTTATCAATCTTTGCGAGTCTGTATGATGTACCTTCCGCGGGGGTAGCTTCAAGATTGTAAAGATTGCCCGTTTCTTCCTGATACTCAAGGAGTTTTCCCCTCATGAAGTCAAGAACTCTTATGGCAAAATCCCTTCCTTTACCGTCCGCTATACTTATACCGTGAAGATTTAAACATGCTTCGTTCATACCTATAATGCCTATGGTGGAGAAGTGATTCCGCCAGTAATTTCCGAATCTTTCTTTTATCATCCTCAAGTAAAACTTGGAGTACGGATAAAGGCCCTTTTCCATAAATTCCTCAATTGCTTTCCTTTTAATTTCAAGGCTTTCCTTCGCAAGGTCCATCAGCTTTGAAAGTCTTTCAAAGAACTCATCTTCATTCTCTGAAAGATATCCGAGTCTTGGCATGTTTATGGTTACAACTCCGACGGAACCCGTAAGGGGATTTGCTCCGAAGTATCCTCCTCCCCTTTTAAGTAATTCTTTCGTTTCAAGTCTAAGTCTGCAACACATACTCCTTACATCCTCGGGCTTCATGTCAGAGTTAATAAAATTGGCAAAATAGGGTATGCCGTATTTTGCGGTTATTTCCCAGAGATCTTTAAGTGCGGGATTATCCCAATCAAAATCTGAAGTTATGTTGTAGGTAGGAATGGGAAAGGTGAATACTCTTCCCTTTGCGTCTCCTTCTTTCATAACTTCAAAAAAGGCTTGATTCAGCATACAAACCTCTTCCTGAAATTCGCCGTAGGTCTCCTTTTTAACTTCTCCTCCCACTATTACCGCCTGGTCCGCGAGAAAATCTGGAACTTTCAAATCAAAGGTAAGGTTCGTGAAGGGTGTTTGAAAACCCGTTCTTGTAGGAATGTTAAGATTGTATATGAATTCTTGAATTGCTTGTTTTACCTGTTTGTAATTCAAGCAGTCATATCTTATAAAGGGTGCAAGATAGGTATCAAAATTTGAAAAAGCCTGTGCCCCTGCAGCTTCTCCCTGAAGGGTGTACAGGAAATTGACAGCTTGATTCAACGCTGATGTAAAATGGCGAGGCGGTTTGCTTTCTACTTTTCCCCTTACCCCTCTGAAGCCTGTCATTAAGAGATCAAGTATGTCCCATCCCATGCAATATACACTGAGAACTTGAAGATCATGGATGTGGAAGTCCCCTTTTATGTGGGCTTCCGCAATTTCTTCAGGATATATCTTATCAAGCCAGTATTTTCTTATAACCTTAGAAGTTACAAAAAAGTTAAGACCTTGAAGGGAGTAGGTCATATTGCTGTTTTCCCTCACCTCCCAGTCTAATTTTTGGAGGTACTCTTCAATTATTTTTATCTCATCCATACTCAGGTCCTTATAACACAGTCATGGCTTCCAAAGGGGTTGGGAACATAATCGTCCGCGGAAGGGTCGTTCTCCCACAGGGAATCGTTTATAAGGTATCTGAATCGGTGTTCTTCACCAACTCCGAAGATCTTTTTAAGTACAAATACATTACCCCTTTTCTTCATGGGTTCCGGCTTCCAGCCGTTCCAGTCCCCAACGACGCTTACCTTTTGGGCATCCTTTATGTTAACCTCAAAGGTCACATAACATCTTTTGCCCTTAAGCTTTTTCTTAACCATCTTTACCACCTCCCTTTTCATTTTCAAGACTTTCATCAATCCATTTCAGATAATCCTCGTTCCCTCCTATGATGGGCAGGGCTATTATCTCTGGTACCGTATAAGGGTGTATTTCCTTTACCCTTTTTATTAACCTTTCAATATTTTTAACGGATGTCTTCACTATTAATAGTTTTTCTTTATCCTTTTCAATATTTCCCTTCCACCAGTATATGGAGTTTTCTACATCAAGGATATTTACGCATGCACCAAGCTTCTCCCTTATTATGAATTCCCCTATCTCTTCCCCTTTGTCCACTGGTACAGTTATGAATATTACGCAGTAACCTGTCATTAAGTTATATTTTAATAGATGAATTTTAATATACTGCTCGGAATAACGGGAAGTATCTCCTCTTATAAAATATGTGATCTTATAAGGAATCTAAAAAAGAGGGGAAACAGGGTAAGAGTTGTGTTAACACCCTTTGCTGAAGGGTTTATATCAAAAACAGTATGGGAAGCCCTTACAGGTGAGAGGGCTTTTGCGGATTGGGAAGGGGACCCCCTCGCCCATATAAATCTTGCGAGATGGGCGGATGTTTTTATGATAGCTCCGTGCAGTATAAATACCCTATCCAAGATAGCTCTTGGTGTGGCGGATAACCTTTTAACATCAACCTTTCTTGCCTACGAAGGAAGTGTTCTCATATCACCCGTTGCAAACCCCGTTATGTATTCAAAGAAGGTGGTAAGGGAACACATAGATAGATTGAAGGAAGAGGGTCATATAATAATTGAGCCCGAGTACGGATTGATGGTGTGTGAGGAAGAAGGTATAGGCAAGCTTCCGTCCGTTGATAGGTTGGAAGAGTGGATTTATTGGAAGGCTTATCCCAAAAGGCTTGAAGGCAAGAGAATACTCATTACATGCGGAGCAACAAGGGAATATATGGATGATATAAGGTTTATATCCAATGAGTCAAGCGGTGAGATGGGCTTTTCCCTTGCAAGGATTTTAAGGTGGTCAGGTGCGGATGTAAGGGTTATAGCGGGATTTACAACAGCAAGGGAACCCTACGATACACCCATAAAAAGGGTAGTGTCAACAGAGGATATGTTTAATGCGGTTAAGGAATGGATGGATTGGGCTGATATCATAATCATGAACGCTGCGGTGGCGGATTTTAAACCCGTAAGGAGATTTGAGGGAAAGCTCAAAAAGGACAGGATGGACAATTGTATAGAAATAGAGAGGACGGTTGATATTCTTGAATATATAGGAAAGAATAAAGGATCAAAGTTGCTCATAGGTTTTGCCTTGGAAACGGAGAATATAGTGGAAGAGGCAAAGAGAAAGCTGGAGTTGAAGGGAGCGGATTATATAGTTGCAAATCCGTCAAAGGTAATGGGTTCTGTTGAGTACGAGGGTGTTATAATCGGTAGGGAAGGTGTGGTAAAAAGTATAAAGGCTGAGGATAAATTGCAAGCTTCCTTTGAAATAGAGGAGTTTTTGGCGGGTGTTTTACTTAATCAGAAAGATACCTAAGTATCTATTAACCTCCTGAGAAGGTCTTCAACGCTTATGTCTTTATAAGCTTCCCTTCTATGGATAATACAGAGAATATAGACTATGTCTTCTTCCACGATGTAGATAACCCTGTAATTTCCAACTCTGAGTTTCCACAGATCTCTGAGGGATCCCTTTAGCCTTTCACCATAGATTAGGGGTTCTGAGGTTAGCTTTGTTTCTATTGCTTTCTTTATCCTTTTCTTTGTTTGTATATCAAGAGACTTTACATCCTCTTTGACCTTCGGATGGTATCTAATCCCATATTTCCTCATGAGTTAATGTCTTCTTTTTCCTGAGTGTTTTGAGCCTCTCCTCTGCTATCCTTGTAAGACTTATATCTTCTGCAAGGTTTAGCCCAATTTTCACATATTCTCTTACCACGGAGGATATGCTTTCTCCCCTCTCCTCCGCAATAGCTTTAATGACCTCAAAAAGTTCTTTGTCAATCACAATGTTGACCCGCGGATTCTTAGTAGGCATGCTTTAAATGTAACACTTTTGACGAACTTTATCAAGTGGCAGGGAGGCTCTTTAAAAGATAATAGACAAGAATAGTATAGGTGGTGTAAACACAAGAACTGCTTGTTTTGAGGAGTGCAAACTATTACATACTTCTTTTGGTGTGTCTTTATCTTTTAGAGGCACATCAGAGGTTCTTCTGGTTCTCTCATAAGCCTTCGGGCATAATTCCAATTGGTTCAGAAGTGCTTGAAAATTTTTGATGTTCGGATTAAAATTTTTTATACAAACAGGGAGGGATCCTATCAGAGTTCTGTTAAATATAACAAACATTTCCGGGATTTCACCCTGTTTGAATAACTCAGGGAGGTTTGGGGCATGTTGAGATCAGCACTTTTCGCCTTCTCTGTATTCTCCGCGGTAAGCTTTTCCGCCACATTTAATGTTTCCACCCCGGGTGAATTCCAAACCGCCCTCACCGATGCAAGCGGTAACGGTGAGGATGACGAAATTATAGTTGCCCCCGGCACTTACGAGCTTACGGGTACCCTTACAGCAACCATAACGGATGGAAAGAATTTAATCATAAGGCGTGATGACTCTTCGCCGGGGTATGTGGTTTTAAAACCTGCGGATTTCGGCGATAAGATAAGGTTGATGAGAATAGTTGCTCAAGGTGATTCCAGTGTTGCCATAAAGGGGCTAACATTTATATTTGGGCTTGTTGAAAGCGGAATAGGCGGTGCGCTGTTTGTAAACAGTGACACGGGTTCGGTTGTTGTTAGCGAGTGTAAATTTAAGTCTAACAGGGCGCATGGGGATGGCGGTGCTTTAAGTCTGCAGTCACAGGAAGGTAATCTTACCGTTACGGACTGCGAGTTTTACAACAATGTCTCATACGGTAGCCCTGCGGGATGCTGTGGCGGTGGAGGTGCCCTTGATATAAGATCCAATTACGGTAATGTTACTGTTGAGAACAGTATCTTCAAGATGAATCATTCTGCTCATAATGGTGGTGCCATAGAAGCCCACAGCAGTACAGGTATTGTAAGGATAGAATCAAACATATTTGAAGGTAATTCATCGGGAGCGGGAGGTGCTGTGAATGCGGGATCTATAAACGGAACGGTTGTTATGGTGAATAACATGTTTCACAACAATCAGTCTTACGGTCTGGGCGGTGGTGCTTTCCTTGTTAATACACCGGGATGGTCAGGATGTCTGCAGGGAGGGAATGACTGTCCTCCGAGCCCCGTACACATGTATGTTGTAAACAACACCTTCCATAGTAACATATCCGAGAACATCTGGGGAGGAGCCCTTGGTGTAGCTATTTGGAATGATAACTCGGGTCTTCATGTGTATAACAACATATTCTGGCAGAATATAAACAGGGATACAGATAACTACAGGGGTGATGACCTGTTTGTTCACACTGGAACAAACCCCTCTTATGCTCCAACTATTGAGCTTTACAACAATATATTTGACCTTAATGCATCCTTTACACCTTCTGGTGGAGCGGTTGTTTCGGAAGATCTTTATATATGGAATGCAACAAATTACTCGTACGGAGGTAATATAAAGGCGGACCCTCGCTTTGTTAACAGCGGGGAAGGAGATCTGCATATTACGAGGAGGTCTCCCGCGGTGGATTCGGGCAACAACTTCGCACCCATGCTTCCATCCGATGACTTTGAAAGTGACCCAAGGGATACGCATGTTGATATAGGGGCTGATGAATTACAGAGGGGATCCCGCAGATCCCGTTAGTAAAAATGGGGGGCGGTGTTCCCGCCCCTTACCAATTGTGGTTTAATACTCTATATGAGGCTCGGTGTCAATATAGATCATGTAGCTACCGTAAGGCAAGCAAGAAGAACCTTTGAACCAGATCCAGTATTTGCTGCACTTCTTGCCCAGAAGGCAGGGGCGGATCAAATAACTTTGCATCTTAGGGAAGACAGGAGACATGTTCAGGAAAGGGACCTAAAACTTATAAAGGAACTTGTTATAATCCCTGTTAATCTTGAAATGGCACCCGTTGAGGATGTGAAGAGGATAGCATTGGATGTTAAACCTGACAGGGTAACGCTCGTTCCCGAGAGGAGGGAGGAGATAACAACAGAGGGCGGTTTGGATGTTGCGGGGATGAAAGGGTATTTGGAAGAGTTCATAAAAGATTTTAAAAGGGAGGGTATAGAGGTTTCCATGTTTATAGAACCCGATTCGGATCAGATCAAGGCTTCCCGCGAAATAGGGGCGGATGCAATTGAACTTCATACGGGAAGGTATGCAAATCTGTGGAGTGAGCATAAATTTATAGAATTAAAGGCTGAAATTGAAAGGTTGAGAAAATCTGCTATGGAAGCTAAATCGTTGGGTCTCAGGGTTTATGCAGGACACGGCTTGACATACCAGAACATAAAGGATTTTATGGTTCTTAAAGATCTTATTGAGGAGGTTAATATAGGTCATTCCATAGTTGCAAATGCTGTTATTTTCGGATTTGAGACCGCGGTCAAGGAAATGAAAAAACTTACGGAGGGATGAGTATGCATGTAAGGAAGGCGGTATTGCCTGTTGCGGGCTGGGGAACAAGGTTTTTACCTGCAACAAAGGCCATGCCCAAGGAGATGTTTCCCATAATAGATAAGCCCGTAATTCAATTCATAGTAGAAGAATGCATTGATGCCAATGTTGAGAACATCATATTCGTTACAGGAAGGCATAAAAGACCTATAGAGCATCATTTTGATATCAATACGGATCTGGAAAAGCATCTTGAGGAGTGTAATAAGACGGGATTGCTTGAAAATATAAGACAGATAAGTAGGTGGATAAATCCAATATATGTTAGGCAGAAGGAACAGTTGGGATTGGGACATGCGGTTCTTACTGCGGAACCGGTTGTGGGAGAAGAGCCTTTTATAGTTTCCTTGGGTGATATAGTGGTTGAAGACGGATCCTCAGTGATAGAAGAGATGCTGAGTATTTACAACAAGTACGGCAGGAGTGTGATAGCGGTTTTTGAGGTTCCTCAGGAGGAGGTAGGTAAATACGGTGTTGTTGATGCGGTTCATCTTGACGGACCGGTTTACAGCATAAAGGATCTTGTGGAGAAACCATCTCCCGATAAAGCTCCTTCAAACCTTGCCATAGTTGGAAGGTATATATTTACTCCGCGCATATTTGAGAAGCTGAGGGTAACTAAGCCGGGTAAGGGAGGAGAAATTCAGCTTACAGATGCAATAAAGTTGCTCCTTGAGGATGAGCAGGTTTACGCATACAAGGTTGAAAATAAGGTGTACGACACGGGCACACCTATAGGTTATATAAAAACGATTATAGACATAGCCCTTCAGAGGGAAGATATAAAGGATGAGATGTTTGAATTCCTTCAGGATATTATTAATAAGCATAGCCAATGTATAGATATATGATAGGCGAGTAAGTAAAATCCCCGAGTTTGTCCAAGGGTTTGGCTACATCTACCCTTATTGGCCCGACTGGTGTATCAAGGGCTACGGAAAACCCCGCATCGGTATAGAAGCGTTCCCTGAATGCTTTTATGTCATCCGCAACCTTACCGCTGTCCGTAAACAGTATTCCCTTCACAATACCTTTTATGGGAAAGATGAACTCAAATCTGCCGAAAGCATAGTAATATCCGCCTGCTGGTTGACCTATTTCTTCAAAAGCGTATCCTCTTAGGTCCCTGAGACCGCCAAGAAAAAATCTTTCAAAGATGGGAGCGCCCTTATCCAGATACCCAACTGCTAACTTAAGATCTACGCTTATACTTGCTGTCAGCTGGGTTAGAAAAAAATTGAGAAACTCTATCCTGTAGTACAGCGGACGGTTGATACTTCTGTAAATGTGGAGACTTGTGTAGTGAAATTTGGAGGGTGAGTACAGTCTGTCTCTGGACTCGCGAAAGAAAAATATACCTATTTTTTCAATATCATATATGCCCGCCTCTTGTCTGAAAACCCTATTTTGTGTTTTTGAAAAGGTAATTCCCGTAACGATATCGGGAATAATTCTGTATCCGAAACTTGCCGAACCACCCTTTGATTCCACATCGTAGCTCCTGTGAAGCCTTATACCTTTAAAGAAAGATATCTCGCCCATGAACCTGTAAGAGAACAGAAAATTGTCCTTAAGGCTCACGCTGTATGTTTCATAAAGATTACTCCTTCTGTAGCTTATACTGCTTTCCGTACCCAAGCCGGTCATATTTCTTACACCTATCCTGAACTCTCCTGTGATACCCTCTTGTGTGTTGTAACCCAAGGAAGTATCTATGAATCCTCTGTCCTTTTCCCTCAGCTCTATCACCCTATGGACCTTTTTCCTTTCCTTGTCTATCAGATAGTCCATGTTAACATGGGAAAATATATCGCTAAGTATGAAGACGCGGAAGGTCTTGTCTTCATTTTTTTCCGAAAAATATTTTGTTTGTAGAATCATGTTTTTTATCTCAAACAGTTTCATCCTTTTGTATCCGTATATGAGGGTTTCCCCATGAGTGTATCTCTTTCCTTTTTTTACACTGTAGATGTATGTGTAGTAAATTGTGTCCTGTCTCTTTTTTGTTATTGCTTCGCTTGTAAAGGTTGCTTCCATGTAACCCTTTCTTCTGAAAAATTCTTCAAGTTCCATCTCAAGTTTTTTTATAAGCTCACTGCTGTATATGTTAGGAAGATCCGTATTATATTTTTTGAATATGTCTTCTATCTCTTTGTCGTTTCCCCTGTAAACAAATTTATCAAGAAAGAGTCTGTTTTTATTTACAACTTCAAGTTTTACCGTGACTTTATGCTTTTTTCTGTTTAATTTAATTTTCCTCTTTATCTGCGCAAGAAGGTATCCCTCTTCCTTAAGGGATGCTATTATATCCCTTTCCAACTTTTTTATAATGTCTTCATCATAAAATTCAACATAAGGAAGATCAATTTCATTGCGGGGTGTTATCAGCTTCATTCTGTATCTTTTACCTTCATCAATAGAATAGATTATTCTGTTAACATCATTTCTTTCCCATTCGTAGCTCACTTTTACATCAAAAAATCCTTTGCTTTTGTAAGCTTCTTCTATTATCTTCTTGTTCTCCTCAAGGGAAAAAATGTCCACGCCCTTTGACGGTAAGGTGAGCAGTCTCTTTAGTTCTTCATCTTTAAAAAAGGTGTTGCCTTTAAATATAACATCGTATCTTGTGCCTTCTATTATTCTGTAGGAGGGTATTATTCCTTTGCCTTTGCCGAACAAGGCTTTTGTTATGGCAATGGGATGACTTAGGAAGTTGCTTGCACCTTCAAAGATGACGCCGAATATAGTTATAGGTTCATATTTAACCCTCTCTAATCCGGGGTGTAATGCTTGTAAAAAAGAATATTCTATCTTTATTTTTTGCAAACCTTTGTAATAAACAAAACTGTCCCAGAAGCCCCTTTCTGTATAAAAGTCGTGAATAGAAAGGGTGGCATTCTGAATATCTTCCGGGTTAAGGATGGAACCCACACTGAGACCGCTTATGTACCTAAGTGTAGCTTCGTCAATATTTTTATTCCCTTCAAAATCAGGTCTGTAAAGGAAATAAAGATCACCTTCCTCTATTTTTATGTTTATATAAACCTTACCCTTTATATTTTTTACCTTTACCTCTATTTTTGCGTCAAGAAATCCATTCTCCGTATAAAGATGTTTTATCCTTGACTCTATAGTTTTTTCGTCCATATCTTTGAAGGGTACACCTTCCCTAAGTCCCGTATGTTCCTTTATGGTTGAATCCCAAATAGCCAGATTCCCTTCTATTTCAACCTTTTCAATTACAGGGAAGAGATCTATATACAAGATTTTTCCTTCTTTATCTTCAATAATCTTTACATCTTTTACCCTGTCAATTTTTTTTAATAGTTCTTTTATGACATAAACATTTTCTTCTTTGAGAATTTCCTTGAGATTTGTTTTGTCAATGGGATAATTGGACTTTATTATTATTTCCGCGTTAACTATGAAGGGTACTATAAGCACAAGAAATAATGCTCTCATTTTAATATCTATTTTGTTCTATATTTGATCTATTATGCTTTTAAGATATTCGTAGTTATCATTTATTATGTTAAGTATATCTTCGGGTACTATTCCTTTGTAAACACGGGAAAGTATATACGCATTCACTATTGATATGTGTACATTTCCTTCCATATCCTCCCTGATTATTATCCTACTGGGAAATATATTTCCGAGTCTCGGATACTTGTTTATGACCCTTTTAAGGTCATCTTCGTTATACACATATACTATTGTGTACCTTAGAGGACCTTCCTTGGAATTAACCTCTTTAAATACCGTAAGGTCATTTTCCCTTAGATAAAGTAATAGGGTGTTTTTTACCTCTTCAAAGTTTTTACCTTCTACTGTCCTTTCGTATATCAATTTCACCGGTTCCTTTGTTTCCTCAGCAATGGACAGACTTAATATAAGGTATAGGCTTAATACTATTGCACTCACAGTGCCACCTCTCTTATTACACACCTTATCCTCATGTAAACCGCCTTTATCCTCTTTAGATCTTTCAGAAATATCTGTTTTTTATACCTCAGGAGATAAAGCTTTTCATTTATAACGCTTACATATATGTTTCCGTCAACCGTTTCATATACATTTATAGTACAAGGTATGAGATTTGCAACAACGGGAGACCTACCTATCAGATCGTCCCTATCCTTTATATCACAGGCTATGATGGTTGAATACCTTAAAATGTTGATATCTTCGTATTCCTCCCCGCTTTTCAGATCAACAGTCCAGCTGTCTATGTAAGGCAGATTTACTTCCTCAAGTTTTTCCTTTATCTCCTTTAAAACCTCATCAAAGGTTTTACCTTTTATCCTCTTTGTATAAAATGTAATTCTGAAAGGGTCATACTCCCCCCTCTCAACACCCATCCCTATGCTTAAAAATATGAGAAGGAGAAACAAGAGGATCTTCATAAGATATATATTCTAACAGCTGGTTCTATACGATTCATCAAGTACCTTAACATTCGGTTTTGTATCAACCTTAATGTTTCTTTTCTTCTTTATGTAGTCTATAAGTATCTCATAGACGGGTACTGGTTTTGCGTCCTTTATCTCCTCGGAAAATTCCGACCTGTGCAGATTACCTCCGTAGGCTGCTATTACATACTCTTTTTCCGGATTGAAGGGTTTTCCTCCTACCGTAATGTTTCTTATTCTGTTGTACTGCGGACCATTTATCTCAATCTCGTACTCCATGCCTATTACCCTTGACATGTCCCCGCCCTGCTGATAAAAGGGATTAGGATTAAAAACATTGTCCGCTATATCTTCAAGAATAAGCTTCAGATGTTTGCCTTTCATCTTAAATACATGGACATCCGGATAGGTTATTGCGGTAAAGTCATAAACATGATCAACCGTTATCTCCTGTCCGGGTATTATTGTTGTACCCCACCTGTAGCCGGGTGAAAAAACTATATCAACACCGTGGTAGTAATCCTTTATGGCTTCACCCGCAAGTCTGTCAAAGGTGCTGTAGAAGGTATCCCTTTTGTATATAAGGGTTTCCGCCACGCCTATCTTCTCTGAGAGTTTCTTCTCATAAGGTTTGTAAACCTCCTTTATGAACTTCTGAACTTCCTTGTCGGGTTTTAGTATATTTGATGCCACAGGGATTAGTTTAAAGCTGTAGTCTCTGATTCTTCCCTTTTTAATGTCAAGATCAAGCCTCCCCACATACTTTCCGTGGGAACCCGCTATGACAATCATCGTATTATTCACAAAGACGGGTTTCGGGGTTACATCGTGGGTGTGACCGCTTATTATAATGTCAATTCCTTTGACCTTTTTCGCCAATGCCATGTCCAAGGGAAGCCCATCATGAGATAAGAGTATTACCGCATCAACTTTATGTTCTTCCCTCAGCTCATTAACAAACTCTTGAAGCTGTTCCTCCCTTATGCCGAAACTCCATCCTTCTGTGAACTGTCTTGGGTTGGCGATGGGTGTGTAAGGGAAAGAGTTTCCTACTATACCGAGTTTTGCTCCGCCCACTTCCCTTATAGTATAGGGTTTGAATACGAGGTCACCGAAGTCCTCTTCTACTATGTTTTGTGATATAAATTCCGCTTTAAGCTCCTTTATCCTTTTAAGGAATGTTTCTTTTCCGAGGGTAAACTCCCAGTGGGCTACCATTATGTCATAGCCCACCAAATTCATCCAATCTACTATTGCTTTACCTTCTGTAAATAAGCCTATCGCAGTTGTTACCCATGTATCCCCTCCGTCCAAAACAAGTACATTCTCTCTACCCCTTTCCGCTATCACACTTTTTATAACCGTTGCTATATATTCCCCCCCGCCCATTTTACCGAATTTTTCCGCAAGTTCTGGGAAATTAACACAACTGCCAAAGTATGCTTCCAATGTATTTGGATTTATTCTGTAGTACTTTAAAAAGTCGGGTCCTGTAAGGTATCCTGGCAATCCCTTTAATTTTTTGGGTGCGACAAGATTCATGGGTTCCATGAAATATAAGGGTTTCAAGTGGGCATGCATATCGGTTGTAAAAAGGAGGGTTACTTTACCTTTGGATTTGAAAGAAAGAATATCTTCAGAAGTCATTTTTGCAAGGGCGCCGACAGGATCAGCGGTTAAATATGCACCCGTTATAACAGCCAGCTCCAAGAAATCCCTTCTTGTTAAATGCATGATACACCCCTTTCAAAAAATTTTAAATAAAAGAAACGGGGCGTAGGAGCCCCGCGCTACTTTACTTGTTGATAGGTGATTCGGGACTGTGGAGGTAGGCAACTATATCCGCTATCTCTTCGGGTGTCAATCTCCCGTGAACACCCGCCCTGTACATGACAGAACAAGGGACATAAGCCCAAGAGTTATATATTTTCCTGTAAGTGTATTCTGGATCTTTCTTTTTCTTACCGTATCCTTTTAGATTTGGTCCGAGATTACCACAGGCAAGTTCTTTCGGATCTCCGCAGTGACACGCGTAGCAGTTGCCCTTTTTCGGGTTTGAGAAAAGCTTTTCACCTCTTTTCCAGTCACCGTAGATATTGCCTGATTTCGGGTATTTTATGAGTTTCTTTTGTTCCTCAAGGAATTTATCAAGAAGCTCGGGGGGAACCTTTGATTCAGGATTTGAACACACCTTCTGAGCCCAATCCTGTTTTATATCCTCTTCAAATGTGCGCTTTTTCCCTGCCTCCGCTGTATCCGGTACATAAAGCAAAGATATTCCGACTATTAAACCTGCAACACTTATAATCCATTTTTTCATCCCTGTAACCTCCTCACCTTACAAATCCAGGTACTTCTACAACACCGCCGTTTGAATTAACAGCCATGTACATCTGAAGGGCTACATGAGCCCAGTGGTAGAATGGCGGTTTAGTAACCTTTATCTGTTTGTAACAGCCTCTTATCCTGTCTTCCATCGTCCACATCTTATCCTTTGAATACCTGTAAGCGGGCCAGTATCTCATAACTTTGCTTTCCTTAGGCTTTGCCAATGTCTGAAGTCTTATCCTGTATCCGCCGTACTTATCATGACACATCGCACACGAGAAGTCCATCTTACCCACTCTTGCATACCACAGCTCTTTTCCCTTTTCAAACATCTCCTTCTCTTTGGGGTGGTCCAATTTAACATTGAATTTCATACCGTTGCTGAGTGAGGCTACATAGGTTGCCAAAGGTACTATAATCTTTCTTCCCGCCTTACCCGATATCTTTTTTGGATCATATCCGAGATACTTTTCCATACAGCTCTTTATCCTTAGGTCAAGATCCGCCACTTTATCAATATCCTTGTAATACTTAGGCATAGTTGCATAGGCTCCTACCAGAGGCATCTTTTCGCCCTTTCCATCTTTACCGTGGCAGGAAGCGCAGGATTTGCCGTTGGGACCTTTTTTATGAAAGTATTCTTTGCCCTCTTCAGCTATCAGATCTCCTGGCAGGACACCCATAACCTCAAGTAAAAGTTTTTTCTGCTTTTTAACTTCCTCCGCAGGATCTTTAATCTCTTCGCCGAAAGATACACCTAACATTCCACTTGTTAACAGTGCAATAAGGGCATATCTTATAACCATGCTCATCCCTCCTTCTCTTAGGAAACATTAACTTTAACCGACTTTTTCCATTTACCGCCCTTATTATCCTCGTAGCTTATTTCAATGGTACCGGGTTCATCCGCTTTCATCATTACAGCAAAGTAAGGATTAGCGCTCACCGCTCCTCCTACATCCATGTGGGTAACCTTTTTACCGTTGAAGGTGATATCAAGCTTTGTAATGTGATGGGCGGGTATAAGCTTTCCCGTTTTCTTGTCCTTCCTTGTTCCTGGTTCCATGGGATGGATGATTATGAACTGCAGTTTAAAAGGTTTACCCTTTTTAATATTACGGGGGACCCTTATCTTTGCAGTACCTATAGCCATCTCAATACACCTCCTTTATGTTAACCACATCCTCCGATCGTTACCTTAACCTCTTTGAAGGCTTGAAGATAGGTTCCGTCCTTCTTCTTGATTATTGCTCTCACATTGGAAGTCTTTGCCATTTTTATTCTTGTGGCGAAGTAAACCTTTCCGTTCATGGGTGTGAGGTGAACTTTTATAACGCGGGGGACGGGGTTGTTATCCACAAATATCATCAACCATTCAACTTCTTCAACGGGTACTTTTGAATCAATTGCTACGGGAACATTGGCTCCTGTTTCCGCTATGGTGGGAGTTTTGAGTTTGATTAAGGAGGACCCGTCCTTAACCTTTGACATTGGTACACCTACATGCTTCTTAAACTTTTTCTCAACCTCAGATGCGTGGGAGATGGTTACAAGGGGAGAGGTTGTTGCCATAACCATCCCCGCACCCATCAGCTTGATCAGGTCACGGCGGTTCATCATAATTCAGCACCTCCTTAACAGCTTAGATTTAATGCACATATCCCTTAATATATTTAAAAAATCTTCCTTTTCTCTGCTTCCGAATATGGTGCCTATGACCTTTCCTTTGATAGGATCATAAAATACAAAGGTAGGTGTTCCTCTTACGCTGAATTTTTCCGACCATTCTTCATCCTCATCATAATCTATAGAAACAAAAACGAATCTGTTTTTTGTGTATTTTTCAATATCTTTATCTCCGAGAACAAAGGTTTCCATGTGATAACAGTAGGGACATTCTTCACTGTAAAAATAAAATATGACCACATATCCCCTTTTTTTACCTACATTTATACCCTTTTGAGGATCGGTGGTCCAGAGGGTTGCCATTACAAACGGTGCACCTTCACTCAATTTATTCATGCTATTTCTATTATTCAATGTAATCTTCTTTTCTTATCGGATAATTTCAAGATTGTTTATTTTTTTATAAAAATAACTTAATTAAGTAAATAATAATATTTATATATGCTTATGATATCCGTGTACCTATTTTTATATCCGTTTTATCCGGCACGATAAGGGAAAGCTGATTGCCGTCATAAAGGGCTACAAGCATGCCTTGAGATTCTATACCCATTATTTTTCTTGGTTTAAGATTATAGACCATGAGTACCTTTTTGTTTATAAGCTCTTCTGGTTTGTAATATTTCGCTATCCCCGCAACCACGGTTCTTTCTTCTTTTCCGAGGGATAGTAACAACTTTAAAAGCTTTTCCGAACCTTCCACGCGTTCCGCCTCCTTTATTTCCGCAAGCCTTATATCCACCTTCTGGAAATCTTCAAAGCTTATGTATTCCATGGTGAATTATTATATTTATTCACATCTCTTTTCGCTCCCGAATATGCTTGCGAATATACCTATATTGGGTATGGCAAATCTTATACCTCCGTAAATAAAGGCAACCCTTTTGAATTGGGGTACGGGTTCAACCTCACCAGATAAAAAGGGTGTATCTATGTTTACTTGAGTACCGGAGACTAAGGGATACACTACTCTCAGGAATATTTCCGAATCTGGTGAGGGAGTGTAGCCGAGTTCAAGAGAACCAACAAAGGACAATGTGCTTATATCAAGCTCATCGCCTTGAAGTGATTCCATTTTGTAACTTCTGAAAAGGAATGCCAAGGAAGGTTCCGTATAAATACCCGATGTGAATAGGTAAAACCTTTTGCCCAAGCCCATATCAGCGCCTATGCTGAATCCCGTTTCAAAGCTCTTATTTAAAGTTTTTATGCGCGTTTTTGCCTTTCCGAAACCGAGATAAAGGTTCATATATGCCCATATCTCCCTCCATCCCTTTATATTAGTTATATAACCCATATCGCTTTTTAAACCTATAATGAAGGTGTTTAAGCTTAAATCACCCTCCCACATCTGGTCTTCCGATATTATATGGGGATATCTTCCGTATCCCAGATCAAGAAATATTCCCGACCACGGATATTCCCTTATTATGTCCCCCTTTTCTACCGAGCCGTTGATTATCCTGAACCCACTTTCCGCATCCTTTTTACAGTTATCCGCCACATCAACCGCTTTCAAAATACCTACCTTCCTTCTTTCTCCGTTTATGTTCCTTATGGCTATGTATGGGGCATCTATCCTTAAATCCTCAAGGATACCTATTTTAGCCTTTGCTTCCGCTCCTTTTACATTTTCAACAACGGTAAATATGGCGAAATTGTCATCCCTTTTTAACTTTATCCGCAAATTTAAAGCGGTCGCCTTTACCGCAAGCAGTACGGTTCTATCAACAACTTCCTTTATGTGGAGCAAAGTGGCAGGTATAAAGGGAAAGGTTTCCGTATGTGAGGCGAGTCCCGATTCATGTAATTTTTTGTAGGGAACATATATGTTTTTTTCTGGATCAAACTTATATATTTCCAACTCAACACTCGCTTTTGATACAACGGATGTTGTGTAAAGGTGAACATGTTTCTTTTTTCCCCTCTTTACCTTTTGTCTGTGAAAAAGCATGTTTATCTCAACTTCCTTAACCCTGAAAGTAAAGAGAAAGGCTGATCCCATCAACCTTTCTATTATCTCCGCGGGTATGCCGAGTTCCTTTGCCTTTGTATTTATAAAAAGCTCTTGTTCCTCGTAAGGCAATTCTTCATACCTTACTTCAAGGGCCTCCCTGAGAAGGTTTCCTACCAAGGGTGCTATTTTTTTATTTATAAAGGCTTCATTGCCCTTAATATCCCCGTAACCGAATTCTGCAGGTTTGGTTATTGTTTCCCTTGCGGTTATCAAGGTTATCTTTCCCCTCCCCAGAATAAGCTTGTCAAACCTGGTTGTTATAATCCATGTTATAAGTGTTTTTCCTATTTCTTTTTTAAGAGATTCCTCGGGTTTGTATGTCCATTTGCCGACGGGTACACAAAGCGCTCCACCCTCAGGGCATACTATAACCCTTACTTTTATTTTGCCTTCAAATTTTACTAAGGGTTCCGCTGTTAGGACAGCCTTTCTTTCGTATCTTTCGTAACTGAAAGAGAGGGTTATGAAAAGAATAAGCAGGATTACAATCATCGTGGATAAACTTTTTCATATTTACCCTTTTCATATCTGTAGATGGCTTCAACTCCGAAACCTTTTTTGTTCAACAACTCATATATTGCCTTCGCCTTTTCAATGCCTTTCACACCTATAACTACACCGCAGTGGGGGTCTATCTCATCTGGGACGGGTAACAGCTTCGTATCCTTTTCTCCGATGTTTTTTAGGAATTTTTCAGCTTTTAGGCCTTCGGATATTGCCACAAAGGTAATAAAGTGGTCTGGTTTTTTAATGAAAGGCAGAAATTTTATCAGGTAATACCTTATATGAAGCTTAACTCCTAAGGAGTGAAATTTTATCCATCCTACGATGGAAGGTTCGTGGGATGTGGCGGTTTTCTTTATAACAGCCCTCGTTATATCTTTATCCTTTGAGAGGGATAAGAGCTCATTCCCCGTTTGCTTACACCAATTCCATATATCCTTTTCAAAGCCGGGATCCGTGGCTTCAACCTCCAATATTTCTCCTTCCTTCAATCTTTTCATCTTCTCCGAGGTCATTACTATGGGGATCGGACACATCAGCCCCTTTAAATCAAGCTTGTGTGTTTTTTCTTTATCTTCTGTCGCAGGCATCTACCTACCCCGCATCCACATTTATTTTTATATTTTTATAAACCGAATCTTCTGGAAATCCTTCTATATAAATGTTTATCATGTTTGCCACCCTTTCCAATGTGCTAAGTAAACTCTTATCCATAAGCTGATATTTGTGCCTTAAAGTAAAAATGACGAGGGCATTACCCTTTTCAAGGGTTACCGGCACGGTATATGTCTTTTCCTCCTCATTTTTCTTTACTATAAGATTCTCCCTGTTACTTGTAGGTACTATGGATACGGAAACTATATCAAAGGTCTCAATAACATCCTTTAAAAAGCCCCTCAAATTCGGATGTTTTACGGAAAGATCAAGCAGGGTTTCCGTAGCTTTAAGTTTTCTGTCGGTTACTTCCCACTCCGCATATTCCTTGGAAAGATTATTTAGGGTTCTTTTTAATATATTGATACTTCTTAGCTCCTTCTTAACATGTTCAAGGAAATCAGGGGAGGTTGAGGCTATGAAAGTGGCGGTTATGATTATCATGTCAAGGATTATGCTTAGGAAGGAGGTGCCATGCACAAAGGCGCTTGCTATAAAGCCAACTATCACCATGATAAGGGAAGAGGGATAGTATCGCGGTGTAAAAAGTACTATATATGGTATGACCGCATATATTAACAGAGGATTATTGCCCACAAAGACAGCTGATGAAATGATAGGTATATCAAGGAACTTATTTAAAGGTTTGTTGGGTGTTGAGAACAGGAAGGCGTATATGGATAAGGATATGTAAACAGCTGATAAAACAAGGATGGAAGCCTTTTGATCCCAAGGAAGTGTCAGAGAAAATACTATAAAGAACAGGGCTACTGCCAGCCTCGTACCGAAAAGAACATTCCTGATCTGATACTTCACAAGATATAATTTTATTATGAAAAAGGAGATAAGGACTAACGAAGCTCCGTTACCGGTGGCTCCGTATTCTCAAGCGGTGTGTATTAACAACATGCTGTTTATATCTGGGCAGATAGGAATAGACAAAGAATCGGGTAAACTTGCAGAGGGTTTTGAAGAACAGGTAAGAATGATATTCAGAAGTATTGAAGCTATTTTATCATCAGCGGAATTTTCAAAGGCGGACCTTGTGAGGTTAACAGTCTATCTTACAGAAAGGGCTGACTTTGACAGGTTTAATAAACTGTATGAAGAATTTGTAAGGGACATAAATATAAAACCCGCAAGATCTACTGTTATTGTTAATGCTTTACCAAAAGGTGCACTTGTGGAAATTGATGCTATAGCTGTGAGGTAGTGATCCGTGAAGCTTTTTGATGTGGATCCGCCTTATGATGAAATAGCGGAAAGGGCTATCCTCGGTTCAATGCTTTACGATCCCGATAATATACCCTTCGTACTGGAATTTGTAAAGGAAAAGGACTTTTATGTTGAAGAGCATAGACTCCTTTTTTCCGTACTCAGCAGGATATGGGAGGACAAGGGTAACAATTGGGATGAGGTTGTATTGAAAAGTTATATTGAGAAAATGGGTCTTTCCGAAAGACTGCCCATGAGCTGGGTGGTGAACCTGCTCAATGATGCGGTTTCTGGTCCATTGCTTGAGGAGGCATGCAGGGCTGTTAAGGAAAAGGCGGGTTTAAGAGAATTGCTTGATATAGCCCTTGATATTGTAAAAGATGTAAAAAGTAATCCCGATTTTGAGACCATAGTAGAAAAGTTGAATTCAAGGGTGCTTGAAGTATCTGAGGGTGCGATAATAACCCACTATTTTCATATAAGCGAGGTGGTCAAAGAAGTCCTCAAGATTGTTGAAAAGTTCAGGGAGTCTAAGGAGCTTGTTACTGGCCTTCCTACGGGATTCGGTCAACTTGACATGTACACCACGGGGCTTCATCCTTCCGATCTTGTCATACTTGCTGCAAGACCGGGAATGGGTAAAAGTTCATTCATGCTATCTGTAGCTATGAATCTCGCCATAAACCACAAAAAGCCCGTTGCCATATTTTCTTTGGAGATGACAAAGGAACAGCTTGCTATGAGGATGCTGTCAAGTGAGGCGGAGGTGCCCCTTCAAAATATAAGGTCCGGTATGCTTTCCGATGAAGACTATAGAAAGCTGATGTCCGCAAGTATGAGGATTGCTGATGCTGAAATATACATTGATGATACCCCTTCCCTTACAACCACGGATTTGAGGATAAAGGCGAGAAAATTGAAGAAGGAGAAGGGAATTGAGCTGATAGCGGTTGATTACTTACAGCTACTCAGACCTACAAGGAGCAGGGCATCCCGTCAGGAGGAGGTTGCGGAGATTTCAAGAAATCTCAAGGCGTTGGCAAAGGAGCTTTCCGTCCCAGTCCTTGCCCTTGCCCAGCTTTCCAGACAGGTGGAGCAGAGGGGAGATAGAAGACCCCAGCTCGCGGATCTCAGGGAATCAGGTCAGATAGAGCAGGATGCTGACATTATCATATTCCTTCACAGACCTGATTACTACAAAAAGAATCCATCTCCGGAAGAGCAGGGTATAGTTGAAATAATAGTTGCAAAACAGAGGCAGGGTCCTACGGGAACCATAAAGGCTGCCTTTATAAAGGAATATGCCAAGTTTTCCCAGATAGCCTCTCCCATTCCCGAGATAAGTGAAGATAGCTTTAACATTGAAGTGGATGAGGACGAACTGGGTGATGATTTCAATCTTGACCTTTAGAAGCAATATTTTTGTTTATAAGATTGGAAGAAGGTAGCCTTATAAACTCCTTTATTATATTTCCCTTTTTGTCTATCAGTAAGGTTGAAGGCAATGTTATAAGTTTAACAACTTCAGTTATATTTCCTTTGCTGTCGTAAAGATTTATGAATTCAGGTGTTATGTTTAATTCTTTGAAAAGTTCAGATACCCCATCCCTTTCCATGAGAACCGCAAGGGAGACAAGCTTTACATTATTCCCGAGTTTCCTCTTTAAATCGTTAAGATTTTTAAGATCTTTTTCGTGTCCTACGCATGTACCTGTCCACACATATATTACCATGTAGTCAAATTTATAATACGCAAGGCGCACTTTTTTACCGCTGTTTACCTCCCTTAAGGTAACATCCAGTATGCCATCCTTTCCGCTGCATGAGAGTAGCAATATAGTTATAAAAGCAATTAATACTTTTTTCATTAACTATCTTTTTTTAACCTCCGCTTCAACTTCAATAACACCCGCCTTCTTAAATTTAAGCTTTAGTTTTACCCTTTCTCCGGGTGAGGGATGTCTTTTAAGACCTATGAGCATGAGATGATATCCGGAAGGTTTCAGCCTTACTTCTCCTCCCGCAGGTATCTTTATTGAGTCAACTCTTCTCATCTTCATAACATCATCCTCAAAATATACGGTGTGTATCTCTACGGTTTCGCATATGTCGGTTTCCGCACCTATAAGCTCATCATCCTCTTTACCTTCATTTTCTATTTTCATGTATGCGGCTGTCATCTTAGATACTTTGGGGACAGCCCTTACCCAGGCATCCTCCACCTCAATTTTCTCCGAAGCCAAGACAAAGCCTGAAATAAGAAAGAATACTAAGAATGCTTTTAACATCCTTTCCTCCTCTACTGATTGAATATTTCATCCATTATATCAGTACCGCACTGGAGATTGCTTATCCAGTCTATGAATGCGTTAACATTTTCTTTACCTTTGAAGAGGGCGCCGTGTTGCGGTGCTATGATATCTATATCAAGCTTTCTTACCATATTTGCCCACAGTTTACATATCTTATTATTTGCCATATATCTTCTGTGAAAGCCTTCAATAAGTTTTTTGTGGTTTTCAAAATCTTCAACATACAGATAGTTTTGACCCACGGAAGCTCCCACATCTCCGGAGAACAGGATCTTTGATACGGGATCATAGATCTGAAAGTTTCCAGGCGAGTGCATAAAGTGGGCGGGAAGAATTCTTAATTCTACATCTCCCAAGTTTATAGTTCCACCCTTATCATCTACCGCTATTACTCTTTTCTCATAACCCTTTTTCAACCCTATGTGTCCTATAAATCTTGTCCACAGTTTTGGTATTATAAGCTGGGCATTTGTTGAAAGGAGCCAACCGTTCATGCCGGAAACTATGTCTGGATCCTGATGGGAAAAGAAGATATACTTAAGATCCTTTAGAGGAACTTTTGAAGAAACTTCCGCAAAAAGGGGCGAAAATATGGTATAGCCCCCGGGATCTATTAATATTGCACTGTCCTTGTGGATTACAAGGTATTGATTTGTCTGAATGGTTTCATCAGGCATCATACTTGTGAATATACAAACTTTATGATTTTCCGACTCGTAAAGTAGTTCACACTTTCCCATCTCACACCCCTTAATTACAAAATTATATTTATTTGCGTTAAAATGCTATAAATTTTTATTTAATATGGGTGTGAAAATTAAAATAAACGGTGAAGAAAGGACTATAGATAGGGAAATGACAGTAAAGGAACTGCTTGATTACATGGGGATAAAATTCAGGGAAACCGGGTTGGCTGTTTCTATAAACGAAGAGATAGTTCCCAAATCCCTTTATGAAAAAACCTATGTTAAAGAGGGAGACTCTGTTGAGATAGTTCAACTTGTGGGGGGCGGTTAATTTTCCTTTATTCTGAGGGAGTCACCCACACTTATTTTTTTACCCTCTTCAGTTTTAGGTACTATTGTATTTATTGCAACCCTGTAAAAACCTTTGAAGCATTCCTCTTTTGCCCACTGAGGAAGGGTTTTCTCCCTTTTCTCAATGAATATCCTTTCAAAGTTTTCAATCCTTTCTCCCGTTAAAGGATCGGATGGCGGTATGTTGCATCTTTTTGATATATTAACCCCTTTGAAGAGGACATTTCCTATATAAAAATAGACACCATTTTCTTTATCACATAATCTGTCTTCCCAAAAGGGAACATCCGTTTCTATCTCAATGTTTGTTCTTAATCTGAGTCTCATCTCATCAACATCTATTCCGAACCATGAGGAGATTTCATTAATGGTTGCCCTGCCTATGATGGTGGGTCCGGGTGTATCAAGGCTGTCCGGGAAAAAGCCCTTTTTTGCTTCCACCCTGTATCCGAGAAATTCACTAATAAACTCTCCTATTCCTTTTGTATCATTTAGATTAAAAGTATTTGCCTTGTTACCGCATTTTAATGTAACCGTTAGATATTCCATATCATATATACTCCTTATTAAATAAAGCTTCTTCTCCCTTTTTCTGCTTAGTATATTTCCCTTCTCATCAAAAAGGGCTATATGTCTGTCGTATTCCAAGCCTCCTTCCTTGTTTATTCTTGTAGAGCTTACATACACAGGATCAAGGGACTTGATGGGAAATATCATTATCTTTGATACATAAACGCTCATATCTGTGTATTTATAAGGAAGAGTGGCTGTCCGTACTCAACCTTTTCACCGTTTTCAACGAGGATCTTCTCAATCCTTCCCCTTACATCACACTCTATTTCGTTCATTACCTTAAGCGCCTCTATTATACATAATATCTGTCCGGGGGAGACAATGTCCCCCACCTCCACGAAGGGAGGTGCTCCCGGTGAGGGGGACCTGTAAAAGGTTCCCACAAGGGGACTCTTTATTATGTGAAGGTGTTCCTCTTTTACTTCTTCAGAGGGTGGCATTATCTCTTGATGGGGTGTTTCTTTAATCTCTTCTCCGCTTACCGTTTCTGTCTCTTTTGTTTCTATATACAAACTCTCCCCTTCCTTTTCAAGCTTTAAAACCTTTATGTTGGATCCCCTTATTAGATTTATTATTTCTCTTATGAATTCCCTGTCTATCATTTTACCCTCTCCACATAGCTACCCGTTCTCGTATCAACCTTTATTACATCTCCCTCGTTAACAAAGAGGGGGACCTGTATTATCTTACCCGTCTCAAGCTTTGCAGGTTTTGTACCTCCGGAAACCGTGTCTCCTTTAACTCCCGGCTCTGTTTCAATAACTTTCAATTCAACATGTTTGGGAAGTTCTATACCCACTGGTCTTCCTTCATACAGAAATACAATAACCTGCATACCCTCTTTTAGAAAATCAGCTTCTTCCTTTATATTTTCATAAGGGATCGCTATCATTTCGTAGGTTTGTTGATTTAAAAAGTAATAGTTGTGCTGATCATTGTAGGAATATTCCGCGAATACTTGTTCAAAATCCGCAAGCTCAATGGAATCGGAAGCCTTATAGGTTATTTCAATAACATTACCCGTTAGCATGTTCTTTGCCTTTACCCTTACAAAGGCTTGACCTTTACCCGGCTTTACATGATCGTAGTCAAGAACTCTGTATGGTTCTCCCTTATGGTTGATAAACATATCCTTTTGAATTCTGTTTATGTCTATTCTTTCCGCCATGTAAACCTATTTTATTAAAAAAATGGCTAAGGGTTATAATAAAAAAGCATGGTAAGGAAGCTTATAGCAATAGTGCTTATATCAGCGGGTTTGGGTGCTTTTGCGGACGAATTCGCTTATACGGGTGCTTTGGAGGGTGAAACGGGTGTTAAGCTTTCCTCCGTGTGGATTACAATAAGCAAACTTGACGGAGGGAGATCAACGGTAAGGATACCCGACTTTTTGAGTATGTACGGATATATAGGATCTAAGATAAACCCCAATCTCTCGGTTGGTGCTTCTTTGGAGATGGGGGCGGGTGCAAGTATGGG
>JALWBR010000029.1 GCA_027037055.1 Aquificales bacterium
CTTTGAAATACTTATCCCGGATATAAAGGTTGATATAAACGGCGAGTTTAAAAGTGATTATGTCAAAGGGGAAGCCTTCACGGGAAATTATGATATTAGGGTGGGAAAGATGCTTATTGAATACTACGAGAGTAAGAGGGATGGTCAAAAATATGCACCCCAATTATTTGTTGATTTCGGGGGTGGGTATTCTACCCGCCCTTTCGGATCTCGCTACAAGTGGTACGGAGGGATAAGAATTGAGCTACCAATATACGATGGTGGTTTTATATCCGCCCGTAGAAACTTTTATGAAACCAAAAGAATGAAGATTGTTGACAGGCTTAACTTCCTTAAAAAGAAGATAGAAGGGGATATTGAAAGCCTTTATCATCGTTGGGAGCTTATAAGGGGATGTTTTGAATATGCGGAATCCCTTGAAAGACATTCTGAAGAAAATCTTGATTTAAAAAGATCTGAGTACGAACTTGAGTTAGCCTTTGATCTGGGCTATGCTATGTCCTACAGGAGCTACGCTGAGCTTAAAAGGATGGAATGTGAACACAAACTTACCCTTTTCCTGATGGAAGTTTACTTACTTATGGGAAAGGATGTCTTTAATGTCTTCAAAGAAGAACCAACCTTCATAGGTGAAAGGGAGGTTACCTTCTGATGTTTTTTATCTATTGCTTTATGTTCTTAATGGTTTCTTTTAGTTATGCGGAAGAATATACGGTTCATGCCATAGTAAAAGGGATTGTTGAAAAGGTATTTGTTAAAGAGGGGGATAGGGTAAGGAAAGGTGAACCCCTTTTAAGGATAAGTGCGGAGATTTATGATGCTGAGATACTTAAGCTTGAAAATGAGGTTGTTGAAAAGGAACAAAATTATTTAAAAATAAGGAAAGACTTTGAGAGATATAAAGAACTTTATGAAAGGGACTTGCTTGCAAAGAGTGTTTATGAAGATTATGAGATAAGACTTAAAAAGGCAAAGGCTGAGCTTGAGAAGACAAAAGCGGAACTCAGAAAGGCAAAACTGCTCGCTTCTTATACTACCGTAGTATCCCCTTACGAGGGTGTGGTAAAAAAATTGTTGGTAGGTGAGGGTTCTTATGTTAACGGCGAGGTGGTGCCACACCCTGTTGCTATAATAGGGGTAAGGTAAAATTCACCTGCTGGCGTGCATAGTTAAAATATATTTAATTCTTGATATGAGGGTGTTCATTATAGGATGGTTGATACTTATATTCTTTAACCTTTCCCTTTCCGCGGAGTATAAAGAGGGAGAGATTATAGTTAAGGTCAGGGGATCCGTTAATATTAAAGCTGGGAAAGAAAGGATAAAAGCTCTCGGGAGATTGGGTGATGTTAGATATCTTCATATAGTAGATAAGAGTAAGAGTACAGAAGAATTGATAAAGGAATGGAAAAATAGGGAGGGTGTGATAGAGGTGGTTCCGAACTACAAAGTAAGGATATTTCAGGTTCCCAATGATCCGGAATATCCACAGCAGTGGGCTATGGACAAAATATCCGCTCCCGACGCTTGGAATGTAACTACAGGGTCAAACTCGGTGGTTGTGGCTGTTGTTGATACTGGTGTTGACTATAATCATGAGGATTTAAGGCCAAACATGTGGGTTAACCCTTATGAGATTCCGGGGAACGGTATTGATGATGACAACAACGGTTATGTTGACGATGTGTACGGTGTTGATGTTGTTAACGGTGACGGGGATCCCATGGATGATAACGGTCACGGCACTCATGTTGCTGGTATAATAGGCGCTGTTGGTAACAACGGTACGGGTATTGCAGGAGTTAACTGGAATGTTAAGATAATGGCTGTTAAAGCCCTTGGTGCTGGGGGAGTAGGTGATATTGCATCCGTGATAGATGCCCTCAATTATGTGCTTGAGATGAAAAGGAAAGGGGTAAATATAGTTGTGGTTAATGCTTCCTACGGATGTGAAGGTTGTCAACCTGCTCCGGATAGGGATATAATAGCTGCACTCGGGGCGGAGGGTGTTATATTTGTTACCGCTGCGGGAAACAGCGGATCCGATAATGATACAGTGCCTACATATCCAGCTTCTTACGATCTTGACAATATAATAGCTGTGGCTGCGGTTGATTCTAACGATAACCTTGCACCCTTTTCAAATTACGGGGCTACAAGCGTTGATATAGCTGCGCCCGGTGTTAATATACACAGCACTTATCCGCGCACCTGCGATTACATACCTTCTTCCGGTGATATATTCTTTGATGATATGGAGGGAGGTTCTGCCAACTGGAGTACGGGGGGTACACCGAACAGTTGGAGTATAGTAACGGATTCTTCCAAGGCTTCTCAGGTGTGGGATGATAGTCCCTCAGGAGATTATGCTAATAACAGTAACACATGGCTTTCCTTAAGTAATCCCGTTGATTTGTCAGCAGTTGCCGGGGATGTATGTTTGGGATTTGAAACTATGTTTTCAACAGAAGCCTTTTTTGACTTTGTTTATATTGAATACTCAAAGGACGGGGGTGTAAGCTGGAACAGTATTGCAGGACTTACAGGATTCGTTTCAGCTTATACATACCTTGCCTTCCCCGTTGATGACGATTATAAAACATCAAGCTTTAGCTTCAGGTTCAGGCTTGTTAGCGACGACACTATAACGGACAACGGTATAAGGATAGACAATGTAGGGGTGGGCTTGGGTACAGTATTACATAACTATAAAAAGGAAAGTGGTACTTCAATGGCTGCACCCTTTGTTACTGGCGCTGTTGCCTTATTGGCTTCCGCATATCCCGATGAGGATATGAGGGCAAGAATCCTGCGTATAGTTTACAATGCGGATCAGATACCTTCTTTAAAGGATAAGGTTATAAGCGGGGGACGTTTGAATATTTATAAGGCTTTAATAAATAAGATTTCAGCTCCTAAAATTTCCCTGTCTTCATCGGAGGTGTTTTTCGGGTATGTGGATGTGGGTTCTACAAAAAGTAAGGAGATAACAGTTTCAAACTACGGCTATGACCTTATGATAAAGAATGTATATATACAAGGTGCTAATAAGGGTGAATTTTCCTTTTATAACGGTTGTACTGAACCGATCATGTACGGTCAGACATGTTCAATTGTCGTTTACTTTATGCCCAAGTCAAGCGGATCAAAGAATGCGGAACTTATTATTGAAAGCAATGATATAGACAATCCGAAGGTAAAAGTTTTATTAAAGGGTATAGGTGATGGGGAATACAGTAGGGGAGGTTGTTATCAGTTTAACGGTATTGTTATTCTTTTACTTATCCCCCTTCTCTTGGTGAGACGGAGATCATATTTATCTTGATTGCTTACTAATACCTTATAATAACTAAAAGGCTTAACCAGAGGAGGTATAGGATGTTGAGAAGTAAATGGATTGATAAGAATCTTAAATTTAAAAATAGAAGTCAGCTTCATCTTGCAAGGCAGGGTATTATTACGGAAGAGATGAAGTATGTGGCAAAGAGGGAGGGGTTGCACCCAGAGTTTGTAAGGAGGGAAGTTGAAGCGGGAAGGATGATAATACCCGCAAATATAAACCATCTTCATCTTGAACCCATGTGCATAGGTATAAACTCTAAGGTTAAGGTTAATGCCAATATAGGGAACTCAGGTCTTGCATCAGATATACCCACGGAGATAGAGAAGGCAAAGGTTGCCATTAAATACGGGGCGGATACAATTATGGATCTTTCTACAGGTGAAGCCATTAATGAAACGAGAAAAAGGATAATAGAGACAAGTACTGTACCCGTTGGAACCGTGCCTATATATCAGGCTTTAAAGGAGGCGAAGGGTGATGTAAAAAATATGACGGTGGATCTTATTCTTGATGTTATTGAGGAACAAGCAAAGGACGGTGTTTCCTATATGACTATACATGCGGGCGTCTTGAGAGAGTTCCTTCCCTTGGTCCAACACAGGGTTATGGGTATAGTTTCAAGGGGCGGTGCTATAATGGCTCAGTGGATGCTTGAGCATGGCAAACAAAATCCCCTCTATGAACACTTTGATAAGATATGTGAAATATTTAAGAAGTATGATGTTGCCTTTTCCTTAGGAGACGGGCTTAGGCCTGGAGCCATAGCGGATGCTTCCGATGAAGCCCAATTTGCTGAATTGAGGGTGCTCGGCGAACTTACGGAAAGGGCGTGGAGACATGATGTTCAAGTAATGGTGGAAGGACCGGGGCATGTACCCATGGATCAGATTGAGATGAACATGAAGAAACAGCAAGAGATATGTAAAGAGGCTCCCTTCTATGTATTAGGACCATTGGTTATAGATGTTGCGCCCGGTTATGATCATATAGCGAGTGCCATAGGTGCTGCGATGGCGGGATGGTACGGGGCTTCAATGCTTTGTTATGTTACTCCCAAGGAACATCTCGGATTGCCCAATGTGGAGGATGTAAAGCAGGGTGTAATAGCTTATAAGATAGCGGCACACGCTGCGGATGTTGCCAAAAACTGGCCAGGTGCGAGGGATTGGGATCTTGAGATGTCTAAGGCAAGATATGCCTTTGATTGGAACAAACAGTTTGAATTGGCTATAGATCCAGAAACAGCAAGAGAGTATCATGATGAAACCTTGCCTCAGGAAGGATACAAAACAGCCAAGTTTTGCTCAATGTGTGGTCCTGAGTTCTGCTCTTATAAAATATCCCAAAAGGTTCAGGAGAATTTTGAATCCGTGATGGAAAAGGATAATTGGATTGCACCATGAGAATAAGGATCGCCCACAGTCCGGACTCTGATGATGCCTTTATGTTTTATCCCCTTGCGGAAGGTGTAATTAATACAAAGGGTTATGAAATAGAGCATGTACTGAAAGATATTGAAACATTAAACAGGGAAGCCCTTAGGGGAACTTATGAGGTTACCGCCGTATCCTTTCATGCTTATCCTTATATAAGTGATAAGTATGCAGTACTTACATGCGGTGGAAGTGTGGGAGATGGCTACGGACCAATTATTGTAACGAGGGACGAGAAGGACAGTATAAAGGGATTAAGGATAGGTATTCCTGGCAAGTACACTACCGCCTTTCTACTTCTTAATCTATATGAAAGTAATATTACACCCGTTGAAATGCCCTTTGATTCAATCCTATCCGCGGTTAAGGAAGGTGAAGTTGATGCTGGTCTTATTATTCATGAGGGTCAGATAAGTTACGAGGATTACGGTTTATATAAATTTTTGGATTTAGGTGAGTGGTGGGAAAAAGAAACAGGTCTGCCCGTACCCCTCGGTTGTGTAGCGGTAAGAAAGGATCTTGGTAAAGATATTATAATGGAAATAGATAAACTTTTAAGAGAAAGTATAGAGTATGCCCTTAACAACAGGTATGAGGCATTGAAACATGCCATAAATTATGCGAGGGATATAAGCGAGAGCTTTGAAAGAACCGATACCTTCGTCGGTATGTATGTGAACCGTTACACCGTAGATTACGGAGATGACGGTAGAAGGGCTGTAAGACTACTCCTTAGGAAGGGTTACGAGAGAGGAATTATAAAGGCTGATATTCCCGAAAGGATATTTGTTGATGAGTTGTGAAATATCATGGAACTTAGCGAATCGTAGTATATATTAATATCCCATGTTTGATGTATCACTGGCTGTTGCGTTTACTGCAGGAATTGTAAGTTTTTTATCTCCGTGTGTTCTTCCTATAATACCCGGATATCTTTCTTACATATCGGGTGTTGGTGTTGAAGATGTTACAAAAAATAGAAGGCTTATAAATTTTAAGGTTTTTATATCCGCCCTCTTTTTCGTCCTCGGATTTATAATCATATTTACCCTTTTGGGTGCTTCCGCTTCCTTTATAGGAAGTTTTCTTAAAAATTATCAGAGGGAGATAGCACAGATTGGTGGGGGGGTGGTGATATTCTTCGGTTTTCACTTTTCGGGACTGTTTTTAAGCAGGCATTTAAATAAGATAATTATCCTCTTCGTGGTTGCAGGTTTGATAGCTCACCTCTTAGATATTATAACAAGAAGAGAACTGCTCAGCCTCTATCTTGCCATAGCCATAGCTTACGGTCTGTATCTTTTGAAGGCACATCATCTTCTTTACAGACAAGCGAGACCAGAAGTTAGAACTAAGGTTTCCTTCTTGGGAGCTTTTATACTCGGTATAGTTTTTGCGCTCGGATGGAGTCCTTGTATAGGTCCGGTTCTCGGTTCAATACTCCTTTATGCATCCCAGAAGGAAACGGTTATGGAAGGAGCTATATTACTGCTTGCCTATTCTTCTGGTCTTGCCATACCCTTTCTTATTTCTGGTCTTTTATTCTCCGCCTTTATTGAATTTATAAGGAATTTCGGTAAATACTTTAAATATGTTGAAATTACAGGAGGGGTGCTTCTTATAACCTTGGGCGTACTTCTTGCGGTTGATAAACTTAGCTTGTTGTCTGATATAGCTACCTTTTGATATATAATTTAAAGGTCATGAAAGTTACTGATATTGAAAGTTATGTTGAAGAAAAGGTAGAAAGGGCGAGAGCTGTTCTGAGAAGATTATCATCCCTTAAAACTTCCGAAAAGAATAAAGCACTCCTTATAGCTTCCGAGCTTGTAGATGCGGAGAGGGAAAAAATAAAGGAGGAAAATGAAAAGGATATAAAATCCGCCCAGGAGATGGGCCTTAAACCCTCTGTCATAGACAGGCTTACCCTTAATGATAGAAGGATTGACGGTATGATAAAGGTTCTCAGAGATGTAGCAAATCTGCCCGATCCTGTGGGTGAAATTGTAAGGATGTGGACCGTTCCTAACGGTTTGAAGATAGGTAAGATGAGGGTACCCTTAGGGGTTATCCTCATCATATATGAATCAAGACCAAATGTAACGGTGGAAGCAGCTTCCTTGTGTATAAAGTCTTCTAATGTGGTTATTTTGAGAGGAGGGAAGGAAGCCTATAACACGAATATGATCCTTGTTGATATTTTGAGAAGGGCCCTTGAAGGGGCGGGCATACCCGAAGATGCGGTACAGTTCATTGACAGACGGGACAGGGAAATTGTATGGGAGCTTTTAAAACAGGAAGGTAAGATAGATGTGGCAATTCCGAGGGGAGGTGAAGGACTTATAAGGGCGGTTTCCGAGAATGCTAAGATTCCTGTAATAAAACATTACAAGGGTGTATGTAACATATATGTTGATAAGGATGCGGACCTTAATAAGGCTTACAATATAGTTTTTAATGCAAAGGTCCAGAGACCTTCCGTATGTAATGCGGTTGAAAATTTGCTGGTTCATAGGGACATAGCGGAAGTTTTCTTGCCGAAAATGGCATTTTATCTCGGAAAGGCTGGGGTGGAGTTAAGATGCGACGAGGAAAGCTTTAATATATTAAAGTCTGATCCTAAGCTTGATTTTATTCAGATAAAAAGGGCTACAGAAGAAGATTACTATGAAGAATTTCTTGATCTTATACTTGCGGTTAAGGTTGTGTCGGATATAGATGAAGCCATTGATTTTATAGAAAAATACGGATCAAAACATTCTGATGCCATAGTTACAGAAAACTATACGAAGGCAATGAAATTCCTCAATGAGGTGGACTCTTCCACCGTTTATGTTAATGCTTCTACAAGGTTTACCGACGGTAATGAGATGGGCCTGGGGGCGGAGATGGGTATATCTACGGACAAGATTCATGCAAGGGGTCCTGTTGCCCTTGAAGAATTAACCATAACAAAGTATGTAGTATTCGGTGAAGGTCATATAAGGGATGATTTCGGTGTGCCGGAAATATATTTAAAAGAATATGGAGAGGGTTAGTATAAGACATCTGTTCAAAAAAAAAGCGGAAAATAGAAAAATAACAATGCTTTCAACCTATGATTATCTTTCCGCAAAGATATGTGATTCCTGCGGTATAGATTGTATTCTTGTGGGAGATTCTCTCGGTATGGTATTTCAGGGAAAGGAAAATACCCTATCGGTTACATTGGATGAGATGATCTATCATACAAAGGCTGTAAGGAGAGGTGCGAAAAGATCCTTCGTAATAATAGATATGCCCTTTATGAGTTATCAGGTATCGGTGGAGGAAGCGGTTAGAAATTGCGGTAGGGCTATAAAGGAGAGCGGGGCGGATGCGGTAAAACTTGAAGGTGGGGAGGAAATCGCCGAAATTATATATAAATTAGTAAGTGTAGGGATACCAGTGGTGGGACACATAGGATTTATGCCTCAAAAAATAGGTATATATGGGGGATACAGGATAGTGGGTAGGGAGGAAGAGGAAAGCAGAAAGTTAAAGTCCGATTTTAAAGCTATTGAATCCGCGGGTGCATTTATGGTGATCCTTGAAACGGTCCCTTGGCAGATGGCTAAGGATATTACAGAATCTTCAAAAAGTATAACAATTGGTATAGGTGCGGGTAAATACTGCGACGGTCAGGTACTCGTATTCCACGATCTGGTGGGTCTCGTTGAAGATATTAAACCTAAGTTTGTAAGGAGGTATCTTAACGCTGCTGATCTTTTCAGGGATGCGGTAGTAAGGTATAAGGAAGATGTAGAAAGGGGGGAATTCCCTTCGGAGAGGGAAAGTTATGGATTATGAAAGGATACTTGCTTTACTTCAGAGGTCGGGTTTTATAACGCCCCAACAGGCACAAAAAGCACTTCAGGAGAAAAAAGAGGATGAGGATATCTTTCAGACTCTTCTGAGGATAGGTGTTCTTGATGAGAATAAGGTGGTAAGCTTTTTTACCGATATAATCCCTCACAGGGTATGGACTCAAGACGGTCAAGTAGATGTACCCGAATCTATACTTAAACGGTTACCTGAGGAGTTTTTGAGGAAAGCAAAAGTTGCACCGGTTAAGTATGAAGACGGCAAGCTTTATGTTGTTATGCTTAATCCCTT
>JALWBR010000030.1 GCA_027037055.1 Aquificales bacterium
GTAAGGGTATGGGTCTTTCCACTCAACAAAGTGTTCCTCGTTTGCGGTAATTGTTCCGTATTTGGCTTTCTGTCTGAAGGTAGCGACCATAAACAGGTTGTACCAGAATAGTTTTTCATTCCCTTCCTTCTCTCCTCTTCTGTTGGAGTATCTCTTCAACTGTTCAATGGCTTCACCCATAGGGTCTGTTATGGTTGGAGACTTGCATTCAACCACAACAAGAGGCAGGCCGTTAACAAACAGGACTATATCTGGAACAATGTGCTTCTCTGTCCCTGGGATGTTTACCTTGAACTGGGATATGGCTATGAAGGTGTTGTTTTCAGGGTTCTTAAAGTCTATAAGCCATACGGTCGGACTCCTGTCTCCTGTTTTTCTGTCCTCCGCTACTGATATGTTTCCAAGAAGTAACTCGTGAATCTCTCTGTTTATTTCAAGCAGTGAATTGGCTTGAGGTGTGGTTACTTTTCTGACAACTTCGTTAATCTGGTCTTCTTCTATCCATGGGTTTATCCTCTTTATGGCTTCCCTCAGCTGCCCTTCAAGGACCACTTCCCTAAAGGTTTCTCTGAAAGTAACGCTCTCTCCGTAAACAGGTTCAAATCTTGAGTTAAAGCCTGTTATCTCTTTTGTATCCTCGGGGTTATCTTTGTTCTGCCTATAGACCTTCCAGCCAAGCCTTCTGAGGTGGGCGAGAAATGGGTTCTCAACGTAAAACTCTTCGTCAAGACGCTGGTACATTAGAGAACCTCTCTAATATTATCCTCCAACTTCTTGGTCTTGAATGATAATCAACAAAATAGGCATACCTCCTTCTGGGCTATCTGATTGAACAAAATAATTTTCGTAATTATTGTATTGATTAAATATATCCAAAAACATATTTAAAAAATTGCCTCTCGGCTGTCTTCTATAGGTGGCCTTTCCTGTACAATTTATTAAATCCCAAATTACCCTTGACCACCCCGCACCTTTCACAGGTTCAGCTTTAGAGAACATTAAACCATACATTTTTAGTAGTGTGAGGAAGATAGATTTGCCCCAAGAAAGTTCTACGTTAGCATCAAATGGGATAAACTTAATAAATGGAGAACGCCAATATGCGTAGTTTTCTATAATTAAGTAGTTCATTCCTAAATGCCTATAATAAACCTTAGGTAAATTTCTATAATTCCCTATTATACTTACAAGCTCCACGGAAGTAACTAAAGCCGCTACTTCTTTCATATAAAAATTGTTGACACTTATTGTCTAATTTATTTTCTTTTTTTACTTGAGATATAAATGCTCTTTGATGCAATACATTCTTATTTCTATCTAACATTATAAAAACTGTAAGTAAATCCCCTAATTCACAGTTCTTATTATAAGAAGAAGATTCAACTGGTGTAACTATAGGCTTTTGATGAACGAATACGCCTGCAAACTTGATAATAAAGCCACTAACGGACAACTTAGCAGCAACTTTCTCATTAAGATATTTAACACCATATCTGAGATAGTTGTATACAACGTCTGGCTCTCTATGATGAAAATTAATTACTTCCCAAGATTTTTGAACTTCATGAATAATATATAAAGAATTATTTGATATTGTTTCCCTAAACTCTAAAAATCTCCTTTCTTTATTTAGCATTACTAATGTCCCCTTGTGGTATAGCTTTTTTCGCAAGTTCAGCTATTGTCTCAAACCAACCTTTTACTTCACTCCACACACCAAGGTCCTCAAGGTGTTCCTTGGTAAGTTTTTTAGAAAGTTTCCCACATAGGATGCTTTTTATACAGTTTTCATTTTTATTTACTTTGTCAGCAATCCATTTGGGCACATCTACCTCTGCCCAGTTATCTTTTATATCTTGAGGTATCTCTATACCAAATTCTTCCTCTATTAGGTCCCAATGAATATAATTCTCAATTTCTCTCATTCTTGTTAGCATTCCAATAGAACCATCTCCTCGCGAATTCACATTTTCTATCTCTTTTTTATAGTCTTCTACATCTCTATCATATAGATGAAATTCTATGATTCCACTCCCCTTTAAGTAGTGCTGATTGATCCATTCTTTAAGATTCGAACCATGCATAGGGATAATAGCAATAAATTCAGAATCTATATCTATTAATTTATTCAATTCTCCTATATGCTTGTTAATATTTAATAAAAATTGCTTGTCTGTCTTCCCTTCTACACATATAACAATTTTACTAATTATAGGATGTATACCCAAGCGCTCCGCTATATCTAACAGAATTCTTTCATTTTCTTTCCCACTCTCTACCTTTGATGAATTATATTCTACATCTTTATCAACAAACCTTAAACTATCTACTGGCACAAGTTGTGCTATATATGGACTGTGAGTTGTTAACAGAACCTGAGTATCGTCGTTTTCTGACAAGTCAATTAAGCTCTTAATAAGTTGCCTTTGCTGATCAGGGTGTAAGGATGTTTCGGGTTCCTCAACGGCATAAATAATGTTTAAATTTTCCGTTTTTGTATGGTCAATATTTCCCGTTTTTCGTTTAGCTTCAGCGATGAAGAAGCTTAAAAGGACAAGGCGCCTTACACCACTCCCTCTTTTATTTAAGGGGATATTATTGTCACTCTTAAGACCTATCTTTTTAAAAACCTCAATCCATTTCAATTCATCAATTTCTGGAATATTAGGCTTAAGCTCCCTTGCAACTTTAGTGTTAAATCTGTTGAGTGTATTTAATGTTTCTATGGCGACTTCATATACAGATTCTTTCACTTTATTAGCAACCTCTTCTAACTTAGCTCTAATCTCTTCCTGTTTTAAAACTTTTTCTACTGTGAATTTTAAAGGATCTCTTACCTCAGGATTATCATCCGTATTTGTCCTATCTACTTTAAAAAGAGCATATATAGGAAAATGATTCACAATTTCTTTCTTGAGATTTCTTTGGATTTCATTGCCATACAGATAAGTAGATGTAGATAACCTATTCGCAAAACGAAACACCTTAGTAATCTCTATTGAACTATCAACAAGTTCTATTCCATTTGTAACTAATATTTCGATCAAGCGTTTGGGAACATTTTCAAAAACAACGCTTATTGAAATCACGGGCTCATCCTCTGCTGAATAAGCGTTTATGTTAATATCTTCCGAACTGAGTTTTACCTCACCTTTACCTTCATAAAAGAATACGTCTAAAGCTTCCAAAACTGCTGACTTACCAGAATCATTGGCTCCTACAAATACAGTTAAATCATCAATGTCTATTTCGGTTCTTTCTTTATAACATCTAAAGTTTTCAATTATTACCTTTCTTATCTTCATACCCCTCCTCCAGGAGCTTATTAACCCTCACCTTCCCAGTCAACAAGTCCTCCATCAGTGCCCTCTTGAGGCTCTCAAGCTTCCTTTTATAATTTTCCTCTTTTTCTATGACTTCGTCAATCTGAGAGAGGACTTTTGCGATGCGTTGCTGTTCGGGGAGAGGGGGGAGGGGGATTTTGATTTTTGAAAATCGGTTTTTATTAACAATGGGAACTGCCTGTAGTCCAGATTCTTGTCTTAAGGGTTTTTGAGTATAAAACAGAACGAAATAATATAAAGCTTCTGGATTGTATATGTTCTTATCTGGTATAATTGTATTGATTTGTTGATTAGTGGTACATTTTTCAATAGTTAATCCGACTTTTCCAATTGTAGAACCAATGCAAACTATACATACCGATTTTGGGGGTAATTTTCTAGAAATTTTAAATCCTAATTTTGATAATTTCCTTGTGGTTGTACAAATGTATTTTTCTTCGGAAATATCCTCTGGTGTAATGAACATATACTCTTCCCCATAAAATTCTTTTTTATCTGTTGGTGGAGTACTTCCAGTTATGATTTCCCCAACCTCTCCCAACCTCACCACCTCCCACTCCTCTGGGATCCTGCCAAGAGGAGAATCTTTAAATTTGTGAGTTTTCTCGCTTCTTATCTGCCAGTTTTTGTCTATGCCTTTGGTGAGGAGTTCCTGCATCAAACCTTGCTTTATGCGTTTGTATTTCTCTATTATCTTCTCCGTTTTTTCTATGGTGTTGTCAACTGTTTCAAGAATCTCGGCGATTTTTTGCTGTTCGGGTAGGGGAGGAAGGGGGATTTTTAAATTTTTTAAATCCGATGCGTATAAATGATATACTGTAGTTCCTTTGACCAATTGCAAGATTTTTCGTTTATTAAATCGTATAAGGTAGCTAAGAAAGACCCCTTCTAATTTACTTTTAACTCTGACCACTAAAATGTCGCTGCCTAATACAACACCATTCTTTTTTATACAACAAGCTGTTGCCAACCCTGTGGGGGTAACATCAGAAGTAGGCATCAGCACATCATTTTCTTTCGATATAAAAGCTCCTTTATTTTCATCTATGCGACTGTGAACTTCTTTAATATATTCCTTATAAGTTGTAAAAAGCTCTCCGTAGTGAATAAACTCATACTTTCCTTCATCAACCGCATCATATTTTAAATATTTCCTACCTTTATGAAATTCTGCCTCTTCCCCCAACTTTACCCACTTCCAGCCTTCTGGGAGTTTAAATTCCTCACTTTTCATACAAGTTCCCCAAACTCTATAAAATCCTGACCTTCAGATTATCAACTTTCCCAAAGTCCGTCTCATCAAAGGTTATAAGTTCGTCCATTTCTTTATAAAGTGCCCAAGAAGATATAACCGCGTCTGCAAATTTTATATTTTTCTCTTTATACAGCTTCATAGTATGGCTTACGATATCGGAAAGTTCAACGTTTATGCCTATTGTATTTATAAGAGATTCCACTATCTCCGAGATTTCTTTTCTGTTTACCTTATAAACCTTTTCCAGAACCCAAACTACTTCCGCAACAACTATAAAAGGAACAAAAATCTCAATCTTTCCCTTTATCGCTTTCTCTATGAGTTCTTTTGCCTTCCCAAACTTACGCTCATCGTCCATAGTGAACAAACGGATAAATACACTTGTATCAACTACTACCCTTTTCACGCTCTTTTACAGCCTCCTTTATTGCTTCATCCATTTCCCTTCTGCTTACTGACTTTTTACCCTTAAGAAATCCGTAAAAGTCTTTGATGGTCTTAGCTTTTTTGAGCTCTATTCTACCCTCTTTCTTCTCAAGTATAAGAACATCCCCTTCCTCTATACCCAGCTCTTCCCTAACACTCTTAGGCAACGTTATTTGACCTTTTGGGAGAACTTTTACTACTAAGCTATCCTTTACTGCCATCGGAACCTCTCCTACTTATATTATATATCCTGATTGGACAGGTATGTAGGATTGATATACCCCAATTTTTTCAGAAATTCATCAAGTCTGGCAACCTCCTTATCCCTTTCCCTAACAAGCTCCTCCAGAGAAACCCTGTATTTATCCCATAGCTTCTCTAATATCCTGACCGCCTCTCTCTTCTCTGAGTTGAGGTATCTCTCAAGCTCTTTTTCTATCACTTCGTAAAACTTCTCAAGTATCAGCTCCTTGGCTTCTTCTTGAGTCATCGCTTCCCTTTTCTGCTCTACCTTCTGGTTAAGATCTTCGTTTTTCTTTTTGAGTTCCTTTTTGACTTTCTTTAACTCCTTCTCTTTTTTGTCCATCCCTCTTATAATTTCCTCCAGTTTCTGGGTTTCCTTTAGGGCTGACTCCTGAAGTGTTGATCGCAAATCTTTTGCAAGCTCCTTAAGGTGTTTCTTAACCTTGCTTGCGGTCTTTTTTCCGTTCTCTTCTTCATCCCAGTCCTCTACTTCTTCAAGTATCTCCTCAAGGTCCCCTTCTAACTCTGCCACTGCTGTCTCAAGGTCTTCAATCTCCTCAAGCTCTTCTGGAAAGAACTTCTTTTTTATCCTTTCGTCTTCTATTAATCTCTCACTCCATCCTGATGATATAACAGATTTAAAGTCGTATTTGAGGTTTTCCCACCAGTTGGCGAAGACTCCCGCAACCTTGAACTCGTTGAGGACTCCCAAAGGCACGAGCTTTTCCTTTAGCGTTTCAAGAGCCTTTAGTCTGAAAGCCCAGAGGTTGTTGTTCTTAGGGAGGTTTTCTAAGTCCTTTCTTACTTCACTCCACCATTCTTTTAGCTCGTTAAAGTAAACTTCGTAAGTTTTTTTCAGACCTTCCTGAATATCAACGAGCTCCTTTATCTGATCCTTATTCTCAATCTCTCCTTTAAAGGAAAGGTATCCTTCATCAAGCTCTTCAAAAAAATCGGAAAGATCTATCCTGAGCTTATCAAAGTGTTCTTTATATAGCTCAATCTCCCCTTTGGGAACTCCGCCCCTCAGATGTGCCCTGACATCCTCAATCTCTGGATCTGGGGAGCTGTCCACATACCTCCTTATGTTTAAGTTAAAGTCGTTTTCTTCTATTTCTTTGATATCAACTATCCTTGAGTATTTGGGGATTTCAAGCTTTTGCTCATAGACGGTTACTATCTTCTCTATGTCTTCGGGCCTCAAATAGTTCTGATTTCTCCCTTCTCCATATTCCCGCTCGGCGTTTATAAAGAGTATCTTACCCTTCATGTCCTCGGGCTTGTTTTTGTTTATGACGATTATGCAGGCTGGTATCCCCGTATTGTAAAAGAGCTTTGGCGGTAGCCCTATAATTGCCTCTATGAGGTCGTCTCTTACAATACCTTCCCTTATCACCTTCTCCTGTCCGCCTCTGAAGAGGACACCGTGGGGCATAACCGTTGCCATTACACCGTCGTCTTTGAGGCTCGCTATCATGTGCTGTAAGAACATAAGATCCGCCTTCTTTCCGTTCTCGGGGGTGAAGCCATACTTGAACCTTTCAGGGAACTCCATGTTTGCCCGTGAGTAGTTCTGAGAAAAAGGCGGATTTGCTATGACTCTATCAAAGCGTTTTATGTAGCCGTTCTCCCTGAACATGGGAGTGGTTAGGGTGTCCTCGTTCTCTATCTGGGCGTCCTTTATGCCGTGGAGTATCATGTTCATCTTGCATATTGACCAAGTAACGCCGTTAAGCTCCTGACCATACAGACCGAGGTTGTAGGGGTTCTGTCCGAGTTCCTCAACGAAGTGGTAAGCCTCTATAAGGAAACCACCAGATCCTACCGTCGGGTCATAGATAGTCATACCTTCCTGAGGTTTTATCAGTCTGACCATCAGCTTCTTTACGCTGGCAGGAGTGTAGAACTCCCCTCCCTTCTTACCTGCAGAGTCCGCGAACTCCTTAAGGAGATACTCGTAAGCAGCACCGAGCAGGTCGGGGAACTCAAAGTCCTCGTTTCTTAGCCTGTATTTGTTGAAGTGGTGAATCAGGTCAATAAGTTGCTGGTCTTTTAGCTTCGTCTTTCCCTTTGTGGCGTTGAAATCTATATGTTTGAGGACACCCTCAAGCTCTGGGTTTGCCTCTTCAAGGGCAGAAAGAGCCTTATTAAGCTCGTTTCCAACATCTTCCTTAAGCTTGAGTATGTTTTCCCAGCGTGCCCTCTCTGGAACGAAAAAAGTATCTCCGTAACTCTCCGGGTCTTCCAAAAGTTCCTCTATCTCTTTATCGCTGAGTCCCTGTCTTTTATACTGCTTCCTCAATTCCTCCCTCTTTGCCTCAAACTCGTCGGAAGCCCTCTTTAAAAAGAGCATGCCGAATATATACTCTTTGAACTCGCTGGGATCCATTTTGCCTCTGAGTATGTCGGCAGCTTTAAATAAATGAGATTCAAGCTCTGGAAGGGTTATCTTTTTTTTCTTAACCATTACTTATATTTCTTAATTATTATCATTATTTTAGCTTATTATACAAGGCTGTTGATAAAATCCTACAGTGTATATACCATACTCTTCCAATATCCTCTTTACGACGGGGCTTTTAAGAAACTCTATAAAATCTTTAACTATTCTCTTATTATTTAATACGACAACAAAGTATTCGGGTTTTTCGTAGCCTTCTTCTATTATGCAAAAGTTTAGGCTTGATCTGAGGGCTACGGAGAGGGAGGTTATTCCTAAATCCGCATTGCCTGTCTTTACGAAGTGGGCGACATGGAGGGCGTTCGCTCCGTAAACCAATTTTTCTTTTAACTTCTCGTAAAGCTTAATACTTTTGATAAAACTTATTCCTGCTTTCCCGTAGGGTGCATGTATAGGATTAGGGATTGCTATAATTCCCGACTTTTCAAGGGGGTCTGCAAGATTATCGCAATCTATCTTTTCCCTTGATATCAAAGCGAGCTTGCCCTTTGCGAGGCTGTACATATATGTGCTTTTCTTTGCACTAATCAGTTTACTTGCGTATGTCTTGCCTGCGGATATGAACAGGTCATACTTTGCTCCCCTTAATATTTTTACCATCAGATTGCCCGAGGAATCAAAGAAGACCTTTATGTCAACTTCCTTGTTTTTCCTTTTAAACCTACTTATTATTTCCTTAAGCGGAAACTTCATGCTTGAGGCGGAGGCTATATGAATTGTCTCACCGAAGGCAGCGATTGAAAAAAGGAAGGAAATTATTATTATTTTCATTTTTAATAAAGAATATAGCTGATATGGATATACATCGTGTTTTAGACAATCTTATAAGCGAGCATAAGGAATTCAGAAGGGTGCTGAGTAAGATTGAAGAGGAGATAAAGGAAAGTGTATCTCAAGAGAGCATAGACCTTTTGATTGAGTTTATAAAAAGGGAGGTTGATGAGCACTCATACAAAGAGGAGGAGGTTCTTTATGAGCTTGCGGGAGACAGATTTGATGTTGATGCTATAGTATTCGCCCATGAAAATATAAGGGAGAGGTTGAGGGAATTTGAGGATCTGGTTGAGGATTTTAGAAAGGGTGAAGCGGATGAGGAGGTAGTTAAAAGGGAGAGCCTTAGTTTTATAAATATGTTGAGGGATCATTTCTCGGAAGAGGAGAATCTTTTCTTTCCCCTCATAAGGGGTGATGATCTATATGTTTGATTTTTATGATGATAAGGGGGTGAAAATTGTAAATCGGGTAATATAATAAATCTATGTCCTATTTTAACTTAAAGGAAGGCATAAGGAAACAGCTTAAGATGTATGCCTTTGCCACGGTGATGGGGTTTTTCCTTATAGTAGGCCTGCTTTATCTACATTTTTCCTTAGAATCAAAAAGGGCAAAAGCGGAGAAGGTACATACCGCGGGTTCACCGACTTCTACCCTTTACAAGGCTGTAAACAAGAAAAAGACAAATTGATGTGGTTATTGATGCATCCGCAATGTTGAAAGCAGGCCAGTAGTAAGGGCCGTAGTGTAGATAAATAAAATCCCTTACCTCACCGAACAGAATCCTGTCGTAAAGGTTACCCCCTGCACCGCCCCCTATGGTACCCATAAGTGCCTTTACGAGTTTATCTCCAACAGAGTTTGCATATAGTAGTGTTATTAACATACCAAGAAGGGCAGAGCCTATTAAGAAAGGAACTCTGAAACTTTCCGGAAGATCTGCGAGAAGACCGAAGGCTATACCCTTGTTGTATATAAACACAAGTTCAAGGAAGGGGAGGACTTCCACGCTCCTGTCCTTAAGCAAAGCTTCCGCAATATATTTTGTTGATATATCAAGTATAAATACGGATGCAAAGGGTATCAGGTATATCCTGCCAGGATTTTTAAGGAGTTTTCCCATATTTCCTTTAATTCTCCTTTCTTTAAAGTTAGTATCCTCTCATCATTGAGATATATCTTTATTGAATCATCACCCTCTACTGTCTTGCCTATCAGCATCCATTCAAGCCCTGATGCTTCTACAGTTTCTTTAAAATCTTCCGCCTTTTCCTCTTCAACGGAGACTATAACCCTTGTGGGATTTTCAGAGAAAAGGAAGGCTTGGAGGGACTCGTCCGTATATATCTCTATATCAAGACCTAAGTCTGCGGGGAATATACCTTCTAAGAGTGATATTATCAAACCGCCCGCGGATATGTCATGGGCTGATATGACCAGGCCTTTCCTTATTAAGGAAATAAGGGTTTCTATAAGCTTCTTTTCTTTTTCAAGATCAATGGGAGGCAGTTTACCGCCCACCTTTTGGAATAGCAATTTCTGAAACTCGCTTCCTGCAAGACTCAATTGTTTTTTAAGATCTCCCAGTAGATATATATGTGCAGGTTTTTTAAATATATGATCAACAATGTTTACCGTATCTTCCGTTATGCCTACGCAAACTACTATCGGTGTGGGGAATATGTTTCTTATTTCCTTATCATCAACGGTCTCATTGTAAAGGGATACATTACCGCTGACCACTGGTACACCGAGTATCTTGCAAGCTTCCGCCATACCCTCAACCGCCCTCTTCAGCTGATACATAATCTCCGGTCTTTCGGGATTTCCGAAGTTCAAACAATCTGTTATGGCTACCGGAGTGGCACCCACGCATGCTACATTTCTGCATGCTTCCGCTATCACATATTTACCGCCTTCATAAGGATCCATATAAACAAACCTTCCGTTGCCTTCTGAAGATATTGCTATGCCTTTCTCGGATGATATCTCCGGTTTCTCCGCCCACTTTATACGGAGCAGTGTTGCATCCGCCCCAGGCTTTATTACTGTATTTGTTCCCACCTGAAAGTCATATTGGGAAAAGATGATTTCCTTTGATGCTATATTGGGGGATGAAAGAAGTTTTTTAATAGCATCTTCAACATCTATCTCTGCCTCTCCAAATTCTTCCCTTTCTATAACTTCAATATAGACTGGTTTTTTATCAGGTCTGTCATAAACGGGAGCCTTGTTAACTATAAGATCTACGGGGATATCGGCAACCTTCTCACCTTTGAAGAAGGCTGTGAACATACCATCACCTTTAACCTTTCCTACTATACCATAATCAAGATGATGATCTTCCGCTATCTTTACCATATCTTCAACCTTTTCCTCTTCAATCACTATAAGCATCCTTTCCTGACTTTCCGAAAGGAGTATCTCGTAGGGTGTCATACCCTCTTCCCTCAAGGGTACCTTATCCAGGTAAACTTCAACACCCATACCTGATTTACTTGCAAGCTCTGACGATGCTCCGCCCAACCCGCCTGCTCCCAGATCTTGTATTCCCACGGGTATGTTTTTCTCAATTGCCTCAAGTACCGCCTCTATAAGTTTTTTACCGAAGAATGGATCTCCTATCTGAACATTTGATCTTTTTTCTTCCTCATCCTCTCCGAATTCCGCTGAAGCCATTACCGCTCCGTGGATACCGTCCCTGCCCGTTGAGGAACCTATCAAAAATAAAAGCTGGCCTTCCCTCGTTGCCCTTGATCTGTACATCCTGCCTGCGGGCATTATACCGAGACAAAAGGCGTTTACTAAGGGATTGGTTCTGTAACATTCTTCAAAGATAGTTTCACCCCCTACCGTAGGAACACCTATGGAATTACCGTAAAAACTTATTCCGCTTACCACACCTTTTAGTATTCTTTTTGTTTCTTCATCCACGGGAAGACCGAATCTTAACGAGTCCATAAGTGCTATGGGCCTTGCACCCATGGAAAGTATGTCCCTTATAATTCCCCCTACTCCCGTGGCGGCACCGTGGAAGGGCTCTATGTAAGAAGGATGATTGTGGCTTTCAATTTTGAAGGCTATCCATACATTGTCATCCAACTTTATCACGCCCGCATTTTCACCTGGACCCTGAATAACCCTTTCGCCTTTTGTAGGAAACAATTTCAATACATTTTTTGATGACTTATAAGAACAGTGCTCCGACCACAAGGCTCCGAGGAGACCAAGCTCAACTTCGTTGGGCTCCCTTCCGAGGTTTTTTATTATTATTTCATACTCTTCCTTTGTCAGGCCGTGTCGTTCCCACACATCTACCATGGTTTCAATATTATATATTGCATGTAAGAGACCAATATAGGATAATGGTATGGTCTCATGAAGATAGCGGTAGTTAAAACGGACAGGGAAGAGTGGGTAAGGGTACATATAGACTCTCTGTTCGGTCTTTTGAGGGATAAGGGTGCGGAGGTTCAGGAGTTTTTCCTTGACCCTCAAAACGTTCAGAAGTTTGTAGAAGAGCTATTAGCCTTCGGTCCTATGTTTGTTATTGATATTAACGGTAAAGGTGCATTGGTAGGTGAGGACAATGGTAAAAAGGTTTTATACAGTGATATGTTCGGTTTTCTGCATGTGAGCCTATTTGTTGACGATCCCCTCATGTACTTTCCTGCCCTACTGCCCTTAAGGGGCGCGAAGAACTTTTTACCTGTTGTATTTGACCTTAAATATGCGGACAGCCTTCGTTTTCTTGGTTTCCAAAATGTAAGCTATATTGTACCTTTTATAGATCCCGCTTACTTCGGAGGAACGCTCAAGATTGAAAAGACGAACAATCTTATATTTGCAGGACCTGTAGTTGATCCCGCCCGGATAGAGGAGGATATAAGCAAGGTTGTTGATCAGGCTACCTTTTCCTTTTTCAGGGAGGTGGGTCAGTTTATGTTCAGAAATCCGGAGGTGAATGTAATTACCGCTGTTGAATATATACTCCCCTTCTTCAATCCAGAATTTCAGGCTAAGTTTATGGAGTGGAGAGAAAAGAGTCCCGAGGAGTTCTTGAAGCTTCTCAACGATATAACCCTTTATGCATCCTCTCTCAAAAGGTGGTATCTGGTCAGCTTTCTTGAGGGAATGGATCTTAAGATAGTGGGAGAATTTGTGGGTGAATTGAAGGAGAATCATGAGGTTATAAAGCCGGAAAATCATCAGGAGCTTATAAAGATATACGCAAGCGCCTATCTTTGTCTGTTGAGCATACCTTACAATGTTCCTTCTGGTATAGGTTTTACGACCCTTGAAGTGGGTGCTTCTGGAACCGCACCCATGGTTGATTACAGGGCTGTTATACCGAGCATGTTCGTTCCCGATAGGGAGATAATCACCTACACACCCCTTGACAGGGCTGAGATTGAGGAGAAGATCATCTACTTTCTTGATCATCCAGGGGAGCTTATTGATATGGGTGAATCTTGCAGAAAAAAGGTTGTAAGTCAGTACGGACCAGACACAAGGGCGGAATTTTTATATGAAATGTTTGATAACATTCTTAAAACATCGGTAAAGCAGGAAGAGAAAAAAGAGTAAGCTTTATGTTTGTAGGTGCGGGAACCCTTCTAAATTTTATCCTCGTCCTATGCGGTAGCTGGGTAGGTTTAAGGGGAGGCAGATTTATAAATCCCAAGATAAAGGAAGGCATAACAGTAAGTATAGGTCTATTTACCCTTCTTCTCGGTATAAAGCTTATAACCGAAAACAAACCCGACATACTTAAGGTCTTCCTTACACTCGTAGTGGGTGGGGCGTTGGGATATCTTCTTGATATTGAGGGTAGAATACTGCGGGTTTCAGGAAACGGGAACAAAGACACATTAAAAGCCTTTATTTCCTCATCTTTGATATTCACCGTGGGACCCATGACCCTTATAGGATGTATCCTTGAAGGTACTAAGGGCGACAGCTCCTTGATAATGTCCAAGGCTGTTATGGACGGGTTTTCTTCTGTACTTTTTGCCTCAAGCATGGGTAAAGGTGTGATGTACTCCGCCTTTTACATTCTACTGTTTCAAGGCACCATAACATTTCTCGCCTATCTCTTCGGAGACTTTATTGATAAAAGATCTTTGGCAAACACCCTTTTCGTAGGCGGAGGTATGATGATTATGATATCTTTGAGTTTGTGGGGTATTCTAAAAAATATAAGTATTGTTAATCTGATGCCTTCATTAATAATAGCCCTTTTTCTGTAAAATAAGAGTAATGCAATTATTAATATTGTCTGTTCTTTTATTTATTTTTTTCTCTCACGGCAGTAATATAAGGGTTCTTAAGGAAGGTGTAAGAAGACCATTGGCTCCACCGCCCGTATTGTTCGTACACGGTGAAAACCTAATAAGGGTTATACCTTCCATGGCTTTTGTTGAGGTATGGGGATTGAAGGATCTTAAGGAAAAGTACAGAAGGACCTTCGGAACGAAGATAAGAACTGCTATAAAGAGAGGAGACTACTTAATAATAGCCTTTTACGACGGAACTGTTGAGATTTATGACTTGAATAGCTGGGACAAAGTAAGGAGCTTCAAGGGGATTTTCCTTAAAAGGATTCCCGCTTTGATGAATTCTTGTAATTCGTGTATGGATTTTTACAAGGGCAAATTAATCTATGTTGATGAAGAAGGAATCGTTATGGGTAACACAAAAATAAGAGGAAATTACAACGGCGTAGTAGTTCAAGGAGGGAAGCTTTATGCGGGCGGTAAGGGAGGTATAGACATATTTGATATGGATACGGGTAAGAAAAGTGGTCGTATAAACACGGAAGGTGATGTTATCTTTATTTATTCCTACCCACCTTATATTGTGGCGGATACCACATCGGGTGTTTTTCTTATTGATAAAGATAGAAAGATAAAGGTGGTGGGTAAGGATTTCGGCTTTATAGGAAGGGCTTTCAGGTATATGAGATTTCCCGTAAGGGTTGAAGGTAGAAGGATAGTTTATCCAGAGATAGTGAGATTCGGCAGGTTTGTTCTCGGTATTGAGTATTATATAAGAATTAAGGATTTCTTAAACGGGGGGACTTTATGCAATCATAAGGTTTTAATCAATGACAGCTCCGGATTTCCCGCTGATCTTTTTATTTACAAGGACGGGTCTATAATTTATTCAAGGATAGATGGAGAATTTTTAAAGGTTAAATGTGGAGGTAAATAATGGAGCTTAGAAGTGACATTATAAAAAAAGGAATAGAAAGGGCGCCCCACAGGGCACTCTTGAGGGCGTGCGGTCTGTCCGAGGAGGATATGGATAAACCCCTTATAGGGATAGCAAACTCCTATATAGATATAATTCCGGGTCATGTTCACCTCAGGGAGTTTGTGGAGCCTATAAAGGAGGAGATAAGGAAGGCGGGGGGTGTACCTATTGAATTCAATGTTATAGGTGTTGACGACGGTATAGCGATGGGTCACTACGGTATGAGATATTCCCTTCCCTCAAGGGAGCTAATAGCTGATTGTATTGAAACGGTGGTACAAGCCCATCAGCTTGATGCCCTTGTCTGCGTACCTAACTGTGACAAGATAGTGCCCGGTATGTTGATGGCTACAATGAGGTTAAATATTCCCACGATCTTTGTAAGCGGTGGACCCATGAAGGCGGGTGAGGTTGAGGGTAAGAAGGTGGATCTTATATCTGTTTTTGAGGGTATAGGCAAGCTTAAAAAGGGTGAGATAGACGAGGGTCAACTGGCGGTTATAGAGCAGAATGCGTGTCCCACATGCGGGAGCTGTGCTGGTCTCTTTACCGCAAACTCTATGAACTGTTTAACGGAGGTTTTGGGTCTCGCCCTTCCCGGAAACGGAACCATACTTGCCGTTGATCCCAGAAGGGAGATGCTTGCAAGGGAGGCGGGCAGGAGGATAATGGAGCTTCTTAAAAATAATATAAAGCCGAGGGATATTGTGGATAAAAGGGCCTTTGATAATGCCTTTGCGGTTGATATAGCCATGGGAGGCTCTTCCAATACTGTGCTTCACCTTCTTGCAATTGCAAGGGAGGGCGGAATAAGGTACGATCTTGCGGATATAAATGAAATATCAAAAAGAACACCTAATATATGTAAGATAGCACCCTCTTCACATTATCACATTGAGGATCTGGACAGGGTGGGAGGCATACCCACCATACTTAAGGAGCTTTTAAAAGGAGGTCTTATTGACGGTGATCAGCCTACGGTCAGCGGTAAAACTTTAAGGGAAATTGCGGAGTCCGCACCCGATGCGGACGGCGAGGTTATAAGAAGCTTAGAAGATCCTTATTCAAAGGAGGGAGGTATTGCCATACTTTTCGGCAATCTTGCTCCAGAAGGGGCAGTTGTCAAAACAGCGGGTGTTGATGAGAAGATGTTGGTATTCAAGGGCAGGGCTATATGTTTTGATTCTGAGGAGGAAGCTATAGAGGGTATTATGGGAGGCAAGGTAAAGCCTGGGCATGTGGTTGTAATAAGATACGAGGGTCCCAAAGGGGGACCGGGTATGAGGGAGATGCTCTCTCCCACTTCTGCCATAATGGGTATGGGTTTGGGAGATAAGGTTGCCCTCATTACAGATGGGAGGTTTTCTGGCGGAACGAGGGGTGCTTGTGTTGGTCATGTGTCTCCCGAGGCTTCCGCATACGGTCCCATAGGTATAGTAAGGGACGGAGATGAAATACTTATTGATATTCCTTCAAGGAAATTAGAGCTTCTTGTAGATGAGGATGAGATTAAAAGGAGGCTTAAGAATTTCAAACCTAAGGAGAAGGATATACCCAGTCCCTGGCTAAGGAGGTATGCTAAGCTCGTAAAATCCGCTTCCGAGGGTGCGGTTTTGGAAAGTTAAACAATCTTTCCGTCTTCAAGGCGTATTATCCTTCCGAAATAGGGTTTCAGGGAGTCATTGTGGGTTGCAATTATTATTGTTGCTCCCCTTTCCTCGTTTATCTCTTTAAACAGATTGAAAACAGATTCCGCATTTTGCCTGTCAAGATTACCCGTAGGCTCATCCCCTATTATTATCTCCGCATCAATCATTAAAGCCCTTCCTATTGCCAGCCTCTGCTGTTGTCCCCCCGAAAGATTTGAAGGAAAATCATAAGCCTTTTCCTCAAGTCCTATCCTTTTTAATATCTCCTTTGCCCTTTCTTCCGGATTCCTTATTCCCCCTATCTTTCCCACAACCGTTAAATTTTCAATACATGTAAAATCTTGCAGTAGATAAAAGAACTGAAATATATAGGAGATCCTTTTTCTTCTGAGTTCCGCAAGTTCATCTTCCGAGAGCTTTGTTATATCTATCCCGTCAATAAATATCCTTCCTTCCGTGGGTTTCTCTATTCCGCCCATCAGGTGAAGCAGTGTACTTTTACCCGAACCCGAAGGTCCCATTATACCCACAAACTCCCCCCTTTTTATAGAAAGGTCAACACCTTTTAGTGCTTCAACCCTTCCTTCAAAAACCTTTCTTACCCTTTCAAATCTTATTATCTCATTCATTTCTTAGTATCCTTCCTATCCTTTCCTTTGATGCCTTCCTTGCAGGAATAAGGGATATAAGAAAGCTTATCCCCACCGCTCCCATAATGGTAAGGATTACAGAGGGAGGCTCTATAACAACGGGAATATGATCAACAAGGTATATTTCAGAGGGAACGCTTATAAGTTTGTACTCGTTTATAAAAAAGCCGAGAATATAAGAAGCGAGCGTGCCCGCTATAAGCCCCATTACACAGATTATTATTCCCTGCAATAAGAATATACTGAGTATGTCCTTTGATGTCATTCCGTATGTTTTTAGAATGGCAATATCCTTTATCTTTTCCCTCATCTTTATAAAGAGAAGACTCATAATATTGAAGGATGATACCGCAACCATAAGAAGTAGGACCGTAAAAAGGCCTATCTTCTCCATCTGGAGGGCGCTGAAGAGGGTTTTATGAAGGTCTATCCACGATCTTACTATAAAGCCTTCGCCTATCTCCGATTGCAATATTATCTTTAAAGGATCCGCTTTGTAAGGATCCTCTATGAAGATCTCAATACCCTCAAGGCTGAACTTCTTACCGAACAACCTTTTAGCCCTTTCCTTCTCCATTATTATCAAGCCAAAGTCATGTTCAAAGGATCCGAAACTGAATAAGCCCGAGACCCTGAACTCCTTTGTCTTGGGTATAAAACCCACCACACCCCTCCTTGCCAAGGGTGATATGACAAGGATCTTATCCCCAGACAGAATACCGAGGGTGGTGGCAAGGCCGTCCCCTATAAGTATTCCCCTTTCATCTATATTTCCGTCAACCAGAAATCTCTCTATCCTTTTTCTGAAGTCTTCATTTTTGTAGTCAACCGCCTTTACATTTACAACCTGCATTATTCCTTCCGACGATACCGCACCCGTATAAAGGGTAAAGGGTATAGCTTCCTTTACCGAAGGTATTTTTTTAATCTTTCCGTAAACATCATCTATATCACCACCTACGGAGGTTATAACGATATGGGAAGTTGTTGAAAGGATTTTATCTTTAAGGGAAACTTCAAAACCGTGGAATAGACCGGTGGTAAGAAGGAGGGCGGTTGTGCTTAAAAATATTCCGAGTAGGGAGATGGCGGACAGCAAAAGGGTAGTACCTTTGGATGATATAAGAAAGCGGAGGGATATAAGGATTATGAGTCTTTTGTTCATTTCAACATTCTAAGGGAAGTGAGGATTTCCCTTTGTCTGTTCAAAACATAGTTGCTTATCTTCCTGAGTTCATCCGGATATCCGCTCAGAAGCAATCCTATTTTTACATATATATCATCTTCCTTCTCCGTTATACTTTTTATCTCCCCGTTCCCCCTTGCCACCTCACCGTCTGGAAATTCAATCTCTATACTTATTTCTGGCTTGTCTTTGCCATGTTTTTCAACCATCTCCTCAAGCCTTTCTATTATGTCCTCATCCTGATGGTGAACTAATACACACAATCCCCTCTCGCTTATATTGGCAACCTGAAGTCTGAAGGAACAAACATCATCTATACACAGGTTTGCGTAAACGGGCTTTGAAGGATCTGGTTCAACCCTCACAACCTCCCTCTTTATAAACGGAGGAGGGGGTGTTTCCCCCTCAACCCTTAGGACGAGCTCATGCCTCAGATTACTGAACATGCTTGTCTTTAAATAGGCGTCTTCATCAAGTTTTATATAGACGGGGATCTCCGATGAAAATACCTTTATCAGTGGATAATTGCTTCCATCAAATCCCGCAAGCTTATCCTCTTCCTCAAGCCATTTTAGCTTGAGGCGTAGCCTTATGGGGATCTCCCTGTAGCTCGTTATTATTTCGTAAGTGTTACCCTCCTTAAGTTCCATGTTTTTAATGATAATATATATCAAATGTTTGTGCTTGATACCTACAAAAGATTGCCCGTAACCTTTGTGAGGGGGGAAGGTATATATCTTTATGACGATAAGGGTAAGAGGTATGTGGATCTTATCTCTGGCATAGGAGTTAATGTGCTCGGCTACGGTGATAAAGGCATTACCGAGATTATAAGGAGGCAATCTGAGAAGCTTTTACATATTTCCAATCTTTTTGAAAACCCGTGGCAGGAGAGATTGGCGGAAAGACTTGTCAGACACTTCGGTGATGAGGGGAAAGTGTTCTTTTGCAATAGCGGAACGGAGGCAAATGAGGCGGGGATAAAATTTCTGAGGAAGTACTGGTATAAAAGGGGAGAAAAGAGATACAGGATAATAACCTTTAACCAGGGATTCCACGGGAGGACCTACGGAAGTTTATCAGCAACCGCTCAGGAAAAATTCCACAAAGGGTTTGAGCCACTGCTGGACGGCTTTGATTATGCGGAGTTTAACAATTTTGAGTCAGTAAAAAAATTATTGAAGAAGGAAACGGGAGGCATTATGCTTGAGATTATTCAAGGTGAGGGAGGTATAAATGAGGCGGAGAGGGAATTTCTGTTTAAAATCCAGGAGTTGTGCAACTTGGAAGGTTTGCTCCTTTTTATAGATGAGGTGCAAACGGGTGTGGGAAGAACGGGAAAGTTTTTTGCATACAAGCATTTTGATCTTAAGCCAGATATAGTTACACTTGCAAAGGGTCTTGGAGGGGGTGTGCCCATAGGTGCTACTATAGTTTCAAAAAGGGTGGCGGAAGCGATAGAGCAGGGTGATCACGGTTCAACCTTCGGTGGGAACCCCCTTGCCTGTGAGGTTGCCCTTTATGTTGTTTCAAGGACGGAAGAGCTTATAGAAAATGTAGAACGCATAGGGGAATACTTTAAAAGAAGGCTTTCCGAACTCGGAAGGGTAAGGGGAAAGGGACTTATGTTGGGTTTGGAATTGGGAGAAAGGTGTTATGAGGTTTTAATTAAACTGCTTGAGAGAGGTATAGTTGCCAATTGCACGGGCAATGGTGTGCTGAGATTTCTCCCGCCTTATATAATAAGTGTAGATATTGTTGATTTTGTAATTGAAAATATGAAGAAGATCATCTGATGTTAAGCATATTTACATTTTTGAAAATATTATTATTTTCTAATATCTAACAATTTATTATCCGACTTGTGGTAGAATACCTTAACCAATTTTTGCTAAATTCTAAAGGAGGTTGGCAGGATGATAAAAACTAAGATTGACAAGGACACTTGCACAGCTTGTGAGCTTTGTTATGACAGACTGCCCGAAGTTTATAAAAATGCGGGTGACGGTATAGCGGATGTTGTCAGCCCGGACGACGAAGGGTGGATGGAAGTACCCGACGAGCACGCGGAGGAGGTTAAGGAGCTTGCGGATGAATGCCCCAGCGGTTCCATACTCATAGAGGAAGAATGATATACATTAAGGTTGATGAGGATTTATGTACCGCCTGTGAGCTGTGTTACGATGCGTTGCCAGAAATATTTGCGGATAGGGGTGACGGTATAGCCATAGTAAAAAACTACAGGCAAGAGATTATACAGGAGAATTTGGATAAGATAGAGGAGGTTGCAGAGGAGTGCCCCGCTGACGCTATAACCATAGGGTAAAGTTGATTTTAGAAGGTTACGATATTTCTTTCCATAGATGGGAATACCAGAGATACGAGGACTTTCTTGAGGAATCTCTTGAAATAGCTGACATAGATATTGAGGGGGATCTCTGGTCCCCCCTTTACGGTTCTGAACCTTCTGAATTAAAGATTGCCTTTGTTGACGGTGTACAGCGCATCCATCAATTTGTTTATTTAAGCAGTGATAAGGACAGGGGAGAGGGTATTTTTGTATCTATTGGGGCGGGAGCTGTAATTTTGATAAAGGAAGGTAATTACTTCAGAAGTCAATATGCAGTTTCTGAGAAGGAAAGGTTATTTATTACAAATGCAAATATAAAGGGTTCAATTGAGGTAGAGTGGGCGGGTTATAAGATGTCCTTTAGTATTGTTAATTCATCAAAAGAGCCTATGAATCATGTACTCAATGAGTTAAAGAGGCTTGAATATATTGTTGTTAAAAGGGTATCGGAGTACTTCTCTCCTGACTTTGTTATATGGGACGGAACCCTTAAGTACAATCTGAGGGAAAGTTCCCTTCCTACGGTAGGTGCAGTAAAGAGACACATGAAATATTTTATTCCTCAGGAAAGGGCTGATATTCTTAGAGAAATGAAGGTCGGACAGAGGACACCCCTTATACTTTTAAAATCCTTAGATACGGAAAGGGCTTTTGATAGGTACACATGGTATGTAAAAATAGATGAGGGTGGTATTGCAGCAACCGTAAGGTTTGAGATACCAGCGGATATTGATAAGGATAAGGTTATAGATATAGCTAATACAACCGCATGGTTGTATCCCATGGTAACTTCAATGGAGTTTACCGATAAGAGATCTCCGCATAATATTGCACCGTTGCGATATATAGAGAAGACGCTGTCAAGGGAACTGGGAGATCCTTTGCTTTTGAGGAGGGCTATAGAGATTGAATTATCTAAGTTTAAGGGTTGATATGGAAATTATGGCAAGCAGAATGGAAATTATCCACATCCTCACCACTATCTTCGGTTCGGGTATACCCGAAAGTTCAAGGTGATGGTGGAATGGAGCCATCTTGAATATTCTCTTTCCCTTAGTAAGCTTGAAGTAAGCAACCTGAATTATAACGCTCAGTGTTTCAAAAACGAAGATTCCACCCGCTATTATAAGCAGAAGTTCCGCTTTGGTAAGCAGTGCTATTGTTCCCAGTGCTGCTCCCAATCCGAGGGATCCAACATCTCCCATAAACATCTGGGCAGGGAAGGAGTTAAACCACAGGAAACCGAGACCGCAACCCACTATAGCCATACAGAATATAGCTATTTCACCCGCGTAAGGAACATAAGGAATACCGAGGTATTCCGCTATCTTTATATGACCCACCGCGTAAGCTATAACACCCAAGGCAGTTGCGGTTGTCATAGTGGGACCTATTGCCAATCCGTCAAGACCGTCGGTTAAATTGACCGCATTGGATGTTGCTATTATTACTAACATGGCAAAGGGTATATAAAAGATGCCAAGGTCTATATAGAAGTCTTTGAAAAGGGGAAAGTACAGAAGTGTTCCCGTCCCCGAGAATTTGTAGATCATAACCGCAACTATAAAGGATGCTACAAGCTGTCCTAACAGTTTTACCCTTGATGATAAACCTTCTTTGTTTTTGAGTTTTAGATAATCGTCAATAAGTCCTATTATGGTGAAGGATATGGTTGAGAGTAAGAGTATCCACAGGTAGATAAGATCAAATCTCATCAGAAGAAGGACGGTGAGGGAAAGTACTGATATTATTATTATCCCTCCCATGGTAGGTACATACTTTTTTGAAACACCTTGAGGCGTGTACTTTCTTATATATCCGCCGAGGAGTCTTTGCCATCTTTTTAATTTTCTTATTATTATTGGTGAAAAGATGAGGGTCAGGGCAAAGGCAAGGAGTACAGCTGTGAAGGAGCGAAAGGTTATGTATTTAAAGACATTAAAGGCGAAGAAGTATTCTCTCAGTATAAGGGCTAAATGATATATCATCGCTTAACACCTGTTCCTGCTGAATAATCTGTCAAGAATTATAGCCACAGCATTCCTAACCGATAGATGGTTCCAGTCTCCCGCACCGTAGATGGGTTCAAGTATGTAATCAAAGGTTCGCATGAGATCGGGCGGTAATCCGTAACCAGTACCGAAAACTATAAGGAAGTAATCTTCCCTCTTTTCTATTTCTTTTCTTAAATCATCGTAGCCTATTGTGTTGGGATACTTTCTTGCATCCGTGCCCACGGTTTTAGGTTCTTTACCTGTTCTTTTCATAATGTCATCGGTTACCTCGTCCAAAGTATAAAGGAGGGATACCCTCTGAACAATCTCGTGCCTTGTAGGGTTTGTCTTTTTACCTTCTTCGGACAGCCAATACTCAATCTGCTTGTTTATTATAAGTCTCTGACCGTCAACGGGTTGAACTATATAAAATCTGTCTATCTCATAAGCCCTTGCAGGTCTTGCTATATCGTGAAGGTCCATGGTAGTAAATGATGTAACTATGATCCTCCCCTTTCTGTCCATGGCTGGATAGTGAACGAGGGCAATAGATACATTGGAGTTTTTCATCATCCCCCGAATATTTTAAGCAAATCGTTGATTATAACGAAGGTAAGGAGTGTAATAATGATGGCAAAACCCAACCTTTGCCAAACCTCCTTAAACTTATCAGAGAAGGGTTTACCCCTTATCGCTTCCGCTATGAATAGCAGGATGAGACCCCCGTCAAGAACAGGTAAGGGTATAAGGTTGAATATGCCGAGCTGTAAGGATATAAATGCCATGGATGAAAGGAAGGCTATTATGCCAGACTCCGCAGCTTGCCCCGCAAATTGGGCTATGGCGATAGGTCCACCAAGGGTTTTAAAGGAAACATCACCCGTTATCAACCCTGCCAGCACTTTGAAGGTCAGGACTGTAAGTTCATAGGTACGGCTTAATGCCAATTTAACCGATTCCGGGAAGGGAGTTTTTTCCTTAACCGTTTCTATTTTCACGCTTACACCTATCATGGGTCTTCCCCTTGCGGGATCTTTTTGGGGTACGACTGTTTTTTCAAATATTTCACCGTTTCTCTGTAGTTTTATACGGAGAGGATTCAAACCGTTTTCCTTAATAAGCTTTGTAACCTCATACCAATTTTCAACCCTTTTCCCGTTCACCTCAATAATGCGATCACCCTCCTTTATACCCACCTGACTTGCAGGTGAACCGGGAAGTATTCTGCCTATTACGGGCTTTAGATCTGGAAAGATCCCGAGGTCTTCCCTGCCCTTTTCTATGGACGGTAACCTTACCCTTAATCTTATATCTTGATTATTCCTTTTTATATTTAAAATTACTTCCGATCCCTGATTTTTTATAAAAGCCCTGTAAAGCTCTTCCCAGTTTTTGATCTTTTCTCCGTTTATTCCCTCTATGAGATCACCCGTTTTTATGCCAACCTTATCCGCCCAACCTCCTTCCTCAACATATCCCACCAAAACCGGCTTTTTCATATAGAGGGGAACATCCCTTCCTATGGTGAATACAACCGCAAACAGCAGTACGGTGAAAATTATGTTAAATAGGGGACCTCCGAGAGCTATAAGTACCTTTTGCCACCAAGCCTTTGATGACATTGCCCTTGGATCATCTACATTTGACTCCTCTCCGTAAAGCTTGACAAATCCGCCGAGGGGTACAGCGGCGAGCTGGTAAGTTGTCTCTCCTATCTTTTTTGAAACTATGCGGGGACCGAACCCTATGGAGAATATATCAACCCTGACCCTGAATAACTTTGCCATCAAAAAATGTCCCAACTCGTGAATCCATATAAGTACTCCTATAAGTACTATAAAAGCCAGTACTGTCATTCCCAAGCTCTCTTCTTTTGTTGAAGATAGTATTATCACCGAGATTATTGAATAATGCAAGGGCGGAATTTTGTTATGTAGATGTAATGTTGTAAATAAAAATTCTTGACATAAATTTTATTTACTGTGTATAAAGAAATTTCATTGAAAGCTGGCACAATAGATGAGGAGTTTATAAGATGTTTAAAAGGTAAATTGTCATGAATCTTAACGAGATACATAAAAGGCGTCACGAGATAAAACTTGAGAGGCTGCGTTCTGGTTTACCCTTAAGAAGGAAAAGAAGTCTGCCCAGGGATCCGGAAAAGAGAAAAGCTGTACTTGAATGGCTTTTAAGAGTAACTCCCCCAGCGAAGGACATACTATCAGGGAAGGCTTTTTCGGAGAGATTTAAAAAGGGTTGAGTGTTATCTTAATATGGACAGGTTGTGGGATAATTGCCTGTTTCAAAAGTGGATGTTAAAATTATAAGCAAGGGGGTACTTAAGATGAAATCTTTGTTTCTAATAAGCGGTTTAAGTTTGGGACTTTTAACCTTTATGGCTTGCGGTACGGGTTCTAAAAAACCCGAGGGTGGTACTGGGAATGGCGGTGTTAATAAGGTTACAGCGGAGGAGTTTGTAAACTCAGATAAAATGAATACTACGGATAGGATTTATTCAGTTATGACCTTCTCTCCTGGAATGGTTTCTAATCCTCTTCCTTCTATGAACATGTTTATGGGTCCAATGGGTACGCTTTCTGCAAAGAGTATGGATGGTAGTAGGTGGACATGTAGCGGAAACTCTTCCGGAAATCTTGAGGACAAAGATGGTGATTATATACCTGTAGATGGGTTGTTTGAATTTGATTGTAATATGACTTCATCCCAATGGAATGCATCATGGCAGGGTACCATTAATGTTAAGGATGACGATGATAATGATAAAAAGAGCGGTTGGGACTCCTGTACGGGTACTATAAACAATGATACATGCAGTAGGGAACCGATAGTAATGACTGTTCAATCAAGCATGGGAAATTTCAGATTAGATAGAATATTTGATTTTGACTTGGACAAGCAAGCTGTGTATGTCTTTAACACCTTCTTTTATCAGTGGAAAGGTTATGAGAATGATGTTCCACAAATTAGTGTTACTGTTAATGGTGATGGCCTTTCTTTTGATGAAGAGGATGACGGTGATGACGAGATCTTTGATAACGGTACTTGGAACGGAAGTGTGAGTGTGACGGTTACGGACCACCAGAAGAGTAAAAGTGAAACATGTAATGTAAACCTCAATAATCTTCATGTTTCGGAAACATGCGGTGGTGCGGATTCTGGTACTTTTGAAATAACTTGTGATTGTCCTCAGGGAAGTGCGGTGACACAATCTGTACTAAGATTAAGCTTTACAGGATGCGGTAGCGGTTCTGTTTATATACAGAACTGTGACGGATCTACTCAGAATATTAGTTTTTAAGGTCTTCTTCTGAAAAGCGGTAAATCCTACCGCAAAACTTGCATGTTAATTCTATCATGCCTTCTGTTTCAAATATTTCCTTTCTCTCTTCTTCTGGTATAGAGAAGGCCCCCAGCCTTGCTATATCTTCATTGCACGGGCAGTAATACTCAACCTCTTTAAGACCCACGAGCATAGGTTTGAATCCCTTAAGTATATCTTCCGCTATCTCTTCCGGTCTTGCCTTCTTAACCGCAAGGGAGTCGTTACCTATTTGAAGAATCCTTTCCCTTAATTTTTTCCATATATCTTCCTTGGCACCGCCCATAGACTGAAGCAGATACCCTACCGCATATTCCGGTTTACCGTTAGTTTCCTTTAGAACAAAACCTACCACCGAAGGTGTTTGTTCAGATTGATAAAAATAGAAATTAATACTTTCGCTTATATCTTCTGACACAAGAGGTACTATACTCGTGTAAGGTTTTCCCAACCCAAGCTCCCTGACTACCGTAAGGGTTTTTGTTTCCGAAAATACATCTTCCATAAAGCACCTGACCCTTCCTTTCCCGTCCGCTTCCGCATAGTACCTCTTTTCTCCCGTTTTTATTTCAAGGGATATCTTCTGCTCCGTGGCATGCTTAACGAGGGATGTAAGAAGAAGCGCTCCCATAACCACCTTACCAAGTCTTTCCCTGTCTTCACCCTCTGGATTAAAAAGCCTCACAACCGTCTCAAGAGTTCTGCTCGCCTTAACCACATACAACCTTATAGGCTCATCCTTGGGTACCGAAACAACAATATAATCCCTCTCCTCAAAGTACCTTTTCAGATCCTCCTTAACCTGCGAATTAAGCTCCTTTATAATCATGGCTGAGTAAATAAATTTAAACCTTACTGCAGAATGTTGCAAAGTGTGGGTGATTATCTTCTGAGCTATTTAATTCTTATTATGAGTATACTAAACACTTCTTGCTTACCTCTTTTCTTTAGCATTATGCGGCTTCTAAGCTGTATTTACCTTAGCCACTTTCTATATGTTTAGGTTAGAGGTATGGTGAATATATTAGGCTTTCGCT
>JALWBR010000031.1:0-13345 GCA_027037055.1 Aquificales bacterium
ATTTCTGGAACGGAGGTGCGTGAAAATTATCTTAAGTACGGCAGAAAACTTCCCGAATGGTTTACAAGGCCGGAAACTGCGGAAATACTCCTTGAAACATATATTCCAAAGCATAAACAGGGATTTTGTATATGGCTTACAGGGTTGCCTTGCTCCGGTAAATCAACCATAGCTGAGATATTAAGTGTTATGCTTCAAGCAAGAGGTAGAAAGGTGACACTCCTTGACGGAGATGTGGTCAGAACTCATCTTTCAAAGGGCTTGGGCTTTTCCAAAGAGGACAGGATAACCAACATTCTCAGAGTGGGATTTGTAGCCTCAGAAATAGTAAAACATAACGGTGTTGTTATATGTGCTTTGGTGAGTCCATACAGGAGTGCAAGGAATCAGGTGAGAAATATGATGGAGGAAGGGAAATTTATAGAGGTGTTTGTTGATGCACCCGTTGAGGTGTGTGAGGAAAGGGATGTGAAGGGAATGTATAAAAAAGCAAAGGAGGGACTTATAAAAGGATTTACTGGAGTTGATGATCCCTACGAATATCCAGAAAGCCCGGAAATTCATATAGATACTACTGTTTTAAAACCGGAAGCGAGCGCCCGTAAGATACTTGAATATCTGATAAAGGAGGGTTTTATACTGGAATGATTGATGAGGTCATCAATATAGCCCTTCAAGCGGGCGGGGCTATACTTGAAATTTATGAAAAAGGTACATCCGTTGAAATTAAAGACGATAACACGCCCGTTACAGAGGCTGACAGAAGGGCAAACGAGATAATATGTGAGGGACTTATTAAGATAAATCCAACTTCTTATATCCTTTCTGAAGAAAATAAAAATATTGAATATGAAAAAAGAAAAGGTTTAAAATCTCTGTGGCTTGTTGATCCCCTTGACGGAACAAAGGAATTTATCAGCAGAAGGGGAGAGTTTACTATTAACATAGCACTCATTGAGGAGGGTGAACCAGTATTGGGTGTTGTTTATGCTCCCGCCCTCGGAGTCTTATATTTTTCCCAAAAGGGAATGGGTGCGTATAAGCTTGAAAAAGCGGGAGGGAAAATATCTAAGGATAATTTAAAAAAAGCGTTAAGGCTACCCTTAGAAAGGGCTGATGACGATGCTGTAAAAATAGTTGCATCCAGATCTCATATGAACGAGGCTACTAAGGAGTTTATAGAAAGGATAAAAGGTAAGGTGGGAAAGGTTGACATAGTTTCCATAGGAAGTGCTTTAAAAATATGTCTTGTGGCTGAAGGTAAAGCGGATATATATCCGAGGATCGGTCCTACAATGGAATGGGATACCGCTGCAGGACACGCAGTAGCACTTGAATCGGGGTGTGATGTGAGGATTTATAACGGAAAGTTGTCCGATACATTAACATACAACAAGGAAAATCTTTTAAATCCCCATTTTGTTGTTTTCAGGAAGGAAAAAGCTTATCTTTTACAGTAAGGATGAACGTTCTGAGTAAAAAGAAAACTACAAAAAAGGTTCCTAAGGAGCTTGTATACGAGATGCGTCACGGAAAATTGATTTACTACAGAGACTATGATAAGGTCCTGGCAGGTGAGAAAACCTTGGAGGAGGTTATAGGAAACGTTAAGATACAGTGGTTGATAATATCTCTTATTCTTAGAGTCCTTATGAGGAAACTATCTTTGGATAAATACGAGATAGCAACCAACGAAGTCGGATTTAAGTTGGCACCCCGCAGTTGGAGGAGCTTGGACATAGCTATATTTAGAAAGGGAGGACTTTTAGAGGAGGGTATAGACAACAGATATGTAAAAACACCGCCGGAAGTCGTTATAGAGGTGGATACTAAGGCGGATCTCAGGAAGTATGGAGATTTTATGCATTACATGACTGAAAAGACTCAAGATCTGTTGAATGCAGGTGTTAAAAGAGTGATATGGATAACCACCTATGACAGAAAGATTATGGTGGCGGAGAAAGATAAGAGGTGGTTTATAACCGATTGGAATGACACCGTTAAAGTTATAGAGGGTATTGAATTGAATATAGAGAAGCTTTTAAAAGAGTCAGGGTATAAGGGAGTTTAAGCATGGAAACGTTGGTGAAAAAGAAAAAAGCAAAAAGGATTCCAAAGGAATTAATATACGAGATGCGTCATGGGAAACCCATTTATTACAGAGACTACGATAAAGTACTCTCTGGGGAGAAGACACTGGAGGAGGTTATGGGTAGCGGAGGATTACAAGCTCTACTTGTAACTGTACTTGTAAGTTTCCTTCATGGGAAGCTTAAAGGTAGGTACATTATTTTAAGCAATGAATTAGGCTACAGTTTTGCCCCCCGGAGCTGGTATAACCTTGACATAGCAATTATCCATAAGGAAAAGTTAAAGAACATCCCCAGAGGACACATAAAGGTTCCCCCAGAGGTGGTAATAGAAATGGATACAAAAGCGGATCTAAGAAAGTTTGAAAATGCTCAGGACTACTTCCACAGGAAAGCCCAAGATCTTCTTGATGCGGGAGTAAAAAAAGTTATATGGATTTTTACGAATGATAAAAAGATATGGCTGGCGGAGAAAGGGAAGCCCTGGCTTATAGTGGACTTTGATTATGAAATAGATGTCCTTGAAGGGATAAGGTTTAAACTTTCAGAACTTTTAAAGGAAGAAGGTATAAAGCTGTGAAGGGTTTGAATGTAAGGCTTGACGATTGTGAGAGGAAAGCATTAAAGAAAGCCCTTAAAGATTTCAAAGGTGAGGTTTACATATTCGGTTCAAGGCTTGATCCTGACAAAAAGGGTGGGGACATAGACCTGCTTTTAGTACCTTATGAAAAGGTAAGGCCCTTAGATCTGGAAATAGAGGTGCAGACAAAATTCTTTATGGAATGTGAAGAAGATATAGACGTCCTGGTTTACAGGGATACGCCCTTTTTCAGGGAGATAATAAAGGGTGCAAAAAGAATTAGTACTGAAGAGCTATAGGGATTTGGAAAGAGCAGTGTTTCTGTTAAAAAGTTCCCTTGACGCTTACGAGCCTTACGATCCTTCTAAGGAATACTCTCCCGAAGAGATGGAATATTACGATTCCCTGAGTTTCAGATTTGGGAAAGCGGTGGAACTTGCCCTTTCCGTTTTTAAAAGTCTTGAGATATACCTGTTCGGAGAGCAGAGTGATACACTAAGGACAAGACTACTGCGATTGCAGAGAGCGAACTATGTTGACGGTGTTGATTTCTGGATATCCGCAAGAATACTTAGGAATAAAATTCCTCATGCCTACCTTCCTGAAGAGTTGAAGGACATATACGATGATATAGTAAAGCTTGGGAAGGAATTAATAGAAAAGGTTCAAAATCTAAAAGCTAAGCCAAATGAGCTCCCGTAAAGTGGTGCGTCTTAGTGATTATGAAATTAAAGCCATAAAGGATATTGCGGAAGAGGTATTCGGTGAAGGAACGAGAGTATTCTTATTCGGAAGCAGGACGGATCCTAAAAGAAAAGGAGGAGATATTGATCTATACATCATTCCTGCAAACAGGGAAAATCTATTTGACAAGCGGATAAAGTTCCTCTCCAAGTTAAAGCTCAGGATAGGGGACCAGAAAATAGATCTCGTACTTCAGGAAAATCCCCAAAGGCTTATAGAAAGAGAAGCTATGGAAACAGGTGTTGAGCTTTGAATTCGGAAGATAGGTATAGTTTTCTTTATGAAGAAACAAGCAAGCACATCAAAAGACTCAGGTCCGCCTTTGATAATTTGAAAAGTGAGGTGGGTTTCCCTCTTGACGGTGCTAAGGTGGAAAACATACTGAAAGACGAAAAACTTGTTCCTTTCCTTGATCAAATAGCTTACAGATTTTCAAAGATACAGGATAACCTCGGGAAGTTAATAAGAATGTATATGTTTTTAAAGGGTGAGAATGTGGAAAACCTAACCATGATAGATGTTCTCAACCTTTCAGAAAGGTACAATCTCGGTATCAACAAAGAAAAGTGGTTTGACCTGAGAGAGCTTAGGAATCTCATAGTTCATGAGTACGAAAGTCAAACGGAGAAGATAGCGGAAACAATAAACAGAATTTACAGTGAGTTAAGTTATCTGGACAGGTTATTAGATAAGTTGAGGATAAAGTAATGATAGAAACAATAGAGGATCTAAGGAATTTTATAAGGGATTTCTTCAAGGAAAAGAATATAAAGGTAAAGGTGATACTTTACGGGTCAAGGGCGAGGAATACTCATGTATCCTTTTCTGATATAGATATAGCCCTTGTCTCCGATGAAGATTTGTCGGAACATCTAACACAATTGAGGGAAATTATAGAAGAGTCCAATTTGCCCCAAAAGGTTGATATAGTTGAGCTATCAAAGATTTCTCCATCGTTAAAGGAAGAGATATTGAAGGAGGGAAAGATCTGGATAGGTTTGAAAAACTGAAAAATGATTTTGAAAAGGCTATTAAAAGACTTGAGGAGGCGGTGAATAAGGCTGTGAACAACAAAGGAACCGAAGACTATACATTTTATAGGGATTCTGCTATTCATAGATTTAAAGTTGCCTTTGAACTTATGTGGAAAACCGTTAAACTTTTTATTGAAAAGGAAGGTATAATCTGCAGAAGTCCGAGAACATGTATAAGGGAGTTATTCTCCGCAGGTTTTATACAGGAAAAAGAAGCACGGGAACTCTTAAAAATGATTGACTACAGAAACATGACCATTCATACCTATAACGAAGAAACTGCAGAGGAGATTTTTGGGAAGTTGCCGCTTTATGTTGATTTGTTTAAGAACACCTTTGTGAAATTAAAGAACCGATGATAGGAAGTGAGGTGTTGGAAAAATTAAGAAGCAGATTGGAAGGTGATGTACATCTCAGAGAGGTTATAAGAGGGAGTACGACTTTCCTAATTTTAAGAATACTAGGGATGATAGTAGCTTATGCATTTACCCTTTTGGTAACAAGAAAACTCGGAGCTTCGGCTTGGGGAGTATTTGCTCTTTCCTTAACGGTTCTCCAGATAGTTTCTGTGTTGGGACGTCTTGGATTGGACAGTGCTCTACTGAGATTTATAGCCCAGTATAGAGCTAAAGGTCAAGGGAAAACAGCTTATCATATATACAAAAAAAGCTTGAAGATAGTGTTTTCCTTTTCCTTAACTTTAACTGTATTAGTATATTTTCTATCTCCGGTTATTGCAGAAAAAGTTTTCGCTAAGGAGTATATAACTCCTTATCTTCGGGTTATGTCTTTCGGAATTTTACCTTTCACCTTGCTTTTTATAAATTCTGAAAGTTTAAGATCCTTAAAAAAAATAAAGGAATATACCGCATTTCAAAATCTGTTACCTTTTTTTATTGCGCTGTTCATTACATTTTTTGTTTTTTTTGCTTTAAATGAAGTAAATGAGATGGTTGTTTTAGTTTCCTATTTAATGGGCATTATTATAGCATTTGTATTAAGCTTTGTTATTTTGAGGAAAAACTTTGTAAAGCTTTCAGGAGAAGTTCATGAGGTTCCTTTAAAAAGTATTTTATATGTTTCTTTGCCTATGATGATATCTTCATCTTTGTTTATGTTGATGTCTTGGGTAGATACTGTTATGCTTGGAATATTCAGATCAGAAGGAGAAGTGGGGATATATAATGTGGCTCTAAGACTTTCAATGATAACAAGTTTTACGCTTGCCGCTATAAACTCAATAGCTGCACCGAAATTTGCGGAATTCTGGGGTAAAAAAGATATGGAAGGATTGAGAAAGGTGGCTCAACAATCTACTAAGCTTATATTTTTGGCATCTACACCTGTTCTTGCTTTATTTTTATTATTCCCTTCTTTCTTTATGGGGTTATTTGGGGAAGAATTTAAAATGGGTGTTTTTACTTTAATTATATTAACTGTGGGACAGTTTGTGAATTCAGTGTGCGGTAGTGTTGGATATATTTTGCAGATGACAGGAAAGCAAATGTTGGTCCAGAATGTTATTCTATTTAGTTTATTAATTAATATAGGATTAAATTATTTACTTATACCCAAGTATGGAATTGAAGGTGCTGCTTTAGCTTCAATGGTAACAACAGTAATGTGGAATGTGGTTTTTTTGCTTTTCATAAGATTTAGGTATGGTTTTTGGACAATAGCCTTAAGCGGAGGATAAAAATGAGAAAGAGGTTTCCAAATTTATTCATAATAGGTGCTCCCAAGTGCGGGACAACCTCTCTGGCATACTGGTTATCCGAGCATCCGCAGATTTATTTTTATGTGGGGAAGGGTAAAGATAGCAAGGTGGAACCGCATTATTGGTTACGGGGATTTAAAAATGTAGTGGGATTTAATAGCAGGGATTATTTTAATATTTTTGATAACATTAATTATAGTAAATATAAGTATGCAGGCGAAGCATCTACCTTGTATCTATTTTATTCAGGTGTAGCTATTAAAAATATTGAAGAAGCTGTGGAAAATCCAAAGTATATTGTATGCATAAGAAATCCTATTGATATGGCTTTTTCTCAATGGATGCAACATATGAAAAACGGTTTTGAGCTAGAAACCACAAGTTTTATTAGTGCTTTTAATCTATCTGATTGGAGAAAGGAGGGAAAATATGTAAAGTTAAATCCAAACGCTGGTTATCCGCCGGAAGTGGGGGATTATAAGGGTTTATGTGCACTCGGCAGTCAATTGGAAAATTTGTTTTGCATTGTTAATAGGGAAAGAGTTTTGGTTTTGGTTTTAGATGATATCAAAAAAAATCCCCGGGAAGAATGGTTGAGAATTATGGACTTTTTACAGTTATCAGATGATGGAAGAAAGGACTTTCCTATTTACAATGAGCAGCGCGTTTTAGCTAATAAGCTTTTATATTATTCACTTTACATTCCTCTTACAGCCATTGCAGTAAAAACCTATAAAATTAGAAATAAATTCGGATTAACTGGCTTAAATCTACTTGAAAAATTTAGGAAAGGGGTATTTGCGAAACCAAGGAAAAAAAGGACGTTGTCCTTAGATGAAAGAAGGATTCTTAGGGAACATTTTATTGAAGAAATAGAAAAGCTGGAATACCTCCTTGGTAGAAAATTTGAGGATTGGAAGAAAATCCAGTAGCATGTAGAGGATTTGATATGAAAGCATTAATATTAGCAGGCGGTTCAGGAACTCGTTTATATCCCGTTACGATGGCTATCAATAAGCATTTTTTACCTATTTATAACAAGCCGATGATATATTATTCTCTGTCTTTGGTATTCTTAGCCAAAATTAGGGAGATAATTATTGTTGTAAATCCTGAAGATGAAAAAAATTTTAAAAAACTTTTAGGGTGTGGAGAAGAATTAGGTGTAAATATAGAATACAAAGTTCAGTATAAACCTAAGGGATTGGCTGATGGAGTAAAATTATGTGAAGATTTAATCAAAGAACAGCCAATCCTTATGGTATTGGGAGATAATGTTTTATTTGGACATGGATTAACTGAATTGCTTACTGAAACCAAGCGTGAGATAGAAAAGGAAGGAGGTTCTTTTATATTCGGATATTATGTTAAAGATCCAAGCAGATTTGGAATAATAGAGTTTGATAAGAACGGAAAAGTGTTATCCGTGGAAGAGAAACCAAATAACCCGAAATCCCATTATGCTGCTATCGGAGTTTATTTTTTTGATGAAAAGGTTGTAGATTTTGCTAAAAAAATACGACCTTCTAACAGAGGCGAATATGAAATAACTTCGGTTTTAGAGGAGTATTTAAGGATAGGAAAACTAAGAGCCAAAGTATTAGGAAGGGGCTTTGCATGGTTTGATGCGGGAACCCATGATAGCTTTTTGGAAGCAGGGGAATTTGTTGCCACCATAGAGAAGAAAACCGGTCTTATGATAGGGTGTATAGAGGAGATCGCTTACAGAAATGGATGGATAGATAAAAATCAGCTTCTCAAGATGGCGAAGCGTTTTGAAAAAACGGAGTATGGGAAATACTTATTCAGAATTGCGGAGGAAGGTTGAGTGATAATTATATGTGGTGGGGGGATAATAGGCCTTTCAATCGCTCGCGAATTGCTAAAAAGAGGGGCTGATGATATTATAATTCTTGAGAAGGAAAAAGATATAGGATTTCATGCATCAGGGCGTAATAGTGGTGTGCTGCACGCGGGTATATATTATACTCCCGATAGTTTAAAAGCAAGGTTATGTCTTAAGGGAAATTTTCTTATGAAAGAATTTTGCAGAAATAAGGGGATACCCGTTCTTGAAACTGGAAAAGTTATTGTTACAAAAAATTTAGAGGAGCTTAAGATTTTGGAGGAACTGTATATTAGGGCAAAAAGGAATGGAGCGGTGGTTAAACTTATAGATGAGAAAGAATTAAAGGAAGTGGAACCTTATGCTAAAACAGTAGAAAGAGCTTTATATTCACCTTTAACGGCTGTTGTAGACTCCAAGAGGGTCTTGAAGGAGATTGAGAAGGAGCTTATTGAAAGTGGAAAGGTAAGGATTCTTAAGGGTGTTAAATATGAGAAGCTTTTGAATAATAGCGAGATAAAAACTTCTATTGGTAATATGAAGTTTAATTTCTTTATTAATTCAGCGGGGGTTTATGCTGATAGGATAGCTCATTCTTTTGATGTGGGTTTGCAGTTCAAAATACTTCCGTTTAAAGGAACTTATAAAAGATTGGTAAGGGAAAAATCATACATAGTAAGGGGCAATGTGTATCCGGTCCCTGATATAAGGAATCCCTTTTTAGGAGTTCATTTTACTAAAAGTTATAATGGTGTGGTGTATGTGGGACCTACTGCTATTCCAGCCTTTGGTAGGGAGAACTACGGTGTGTTAAAAGGTATTGATTTGGAAGCTATATCTATCATGTGGAGGAATCTTGTTTTGTTTGTTGTCAATAATAGGTTTAGAAATGTGGCTTTAGCCGAACCAAAGAAATTTTTTGAAAGGATATTTTTTAAAGAAGTTTCACATATGCTTAAAGATTTAAGTGTTACCCATTTAATTCCTTCGGAGAAGATAGGAATACGACCTCAGTTGGTGAATTGGGAATCTAAAGAGTTAGTTATGGATTTTTTAGTTATCAAAGATTCAAACAGCCTTCATGTATTAAATGCTGTATCTCCTGCTTTTACGAGTGCGTTTGCATTTGCGGAGTATTTGGTTGAAAACTATATGACTAATGGAGGACTAAAATGAGGATATTTGTTACTGGAGCCGGTGGATATATAGGTACCGTGCTTGTTCCTATGTTACTTGAAAAAGGCTATAGTGTTGTAGCACTGGATAGGTTCTTCTTTGGCGAGGATAAATTACCACATGGTGTCAAACATCTTGAAATTATTAAGGATGATATCAGATTTTTTGATCCCTCACTATTAAAGGATGTGGATGCAGTTGTTGATTTAGCTGCGCTTTCTAATGATCCTACCAGTGAGTTGGATCCTGTCAAAACATGGTCCATTAATTACCTTGGGAGATTTAGGGTAGCAACATTTGCTAAGCTCATGGGTGTGAAAAGATATATACTTCCTTCTTCTTGCAGTGTATACGGTTTTCAGGAGAAAGTGGTGGAAGAAAAGTCTGACACAAATCCACTTACTACATATGCTAAAGCGAATAGAAAAGCTGAGGAGGATATACTTAAATTGGCTGATCATAAGTTTACTGTGGTGATCTTAAGGCAAGCAACTGTTTATGGACTTTCACCCCGCATGAGGTTTGATCTTGCTATAAACGGTATGGTAAAGGGTTTTTTTAAAAATGGTAAAATTCCCATATTGAGGGACGGAAGTCAATGGAGACCTTTTGTTCATGTCAAAGATACATCAAAAGCTATAATATTAGCACTTGAGGCCATGAAGGAAAAGGTTAACAAAGAAATTTTTAATGTAGGTTCAGATAATCAAAATTATCAAATATTTGATCTTGCAAAGAGAATAGCAGAAGCAATAGGTGTTCCTTTTGAATATGAGTGGTATGGTGTGCCGGACAATAGAAGTTACAAGGTTAGTTTCAGGAAAATAAGAGAAGTTTTAGGCTTTGAACCAGAAAACAGTCCAGAGGGAGCTGCCCTTGAGATATGGGAGGCTTTAAAGTCGGGGCGAGTTGACCCAGAAGACCCTTCTACTATTACGGTTGAATGGTATAAATTGCTCATTCAGAAGGGGGTTATGATATGAAAATCCCATTTATAAATTTAAGAAGCATTTCGGATCCGAGGGGAAATTTAGCGGTTATAGAGGCTTTAAAAGACATTCCTTTTGAAATAAAGAGAGTTTATTATATATATGGAACTAAGGAAGACCAGCCTCGTGGTTTTCATGCTCATAAAACTTTGAGGCAACTTGCTATATGCTTGAAAGGGAAATGTAGAATTATTTTAAATAACGGAAGAGAAAAAACTGAGGTGATGTTGGATAAACCTGATATAGGTTTGATTATAGATAAAATGGTATGGCATGAAATGTATTTTGAAGATGATAGTATTTTATTGGTTTTAGCAAGTGATTATTATAATGAGGACGACTACATAAGAAATTTCAATGAGTTTATTGAATGTGTTAATAGATAAAACGGCTATAGTTAAAACAAATATGGTAGGGGAGAATACAAGGATATGGCAGTATGTTGTTATATTGGACAATGCTAAGATAGGAAAAAACTGTAATATATGTTCTCACTGCTTTATAGAGAATGATGTGGAAATAGGTGATAATGTAACTATAAAAAATGGGGTATATTTGTGGGACGGTTTAAAAATAGAAAATAATGTATTTATAGGTCCAAATGTAACATTTACGAACGATTTATATCCTAGATCTAAACACTATAAGCTTCCTCTGAGAACATATATAAAGGAAGGTGCCTCTTTGGGGGCTAATTCAACCATTTTGTGTGGAATAACAATAGGAAAATACTCAATGATCGGGGCTGGGAGTGTGGTAACAAAAGATGTTCCGGATTATGCTATTGTTAAGGGTAATCCGGCTAAGATTACAGGTTTTGTTTGTAAATGTGGTGAAAAATTGATCAATATGGAGGAAATATCCCAAAAGTTTTTGGAGGTTGTCTGTCAAAATTGTGGAATGGAGTATATTCTGGATGTTAAACAAAATGATAAAATTCTTAGACTTAAAGAGGATAAATGAACAATATGCTGAGGAAGTTATAGAAGCTATTATTAAGGTAGTAAATAGTGGTTGGTACATTCTCGGTGAGGAAGTTAGGAAATTTGAGGAGGAGTTTGCAGAATATTGCGGTGTTAAGCATTGTATAGGTGTAGGTAATGGCTTGGACGCTTTAAGGCTTATAATAAAAGCATATAAGGAACTTGGAGTATTTAATGAAGGTGATGAAATAATAGTTCCAGCAAATACATATATAGCATCTATATTAGCAATCTCGGATAATAATTTAAAGCCTGTTCTTGTTGAGCCTGATGAGGATACTTATCTTATTAATCCTGAGGAAATAGAAAAAAATATTACTGAAAATACTAAAGCTATAATGGTGGTTCATCTGTATGGACAGGTTTGCGAAATGGAAAAAATTTGGTCTATAGCTGAAAAATATGATCTAAAAGTAATAGAAGATTGTGCACAAGCTCATGGGGCTATCTATAAAGGGAAAAAGACAGGGAACTTGGGTGATGCTGCAGGATTTAGTTTCTTCCCATCTAAAAATTTGGGAGCATTGGGAGATGGTGGAGCAGTTACAACAAATGATGATATGTTGGCGGATGTTGTTAAACACTTAAGAAACTATGGGAGTGTTAAGAAGTATATCCACGACTACAAGGGTGTAAATAGTAGGCTTGACGAAATGCAAGCAGCAGTTCTCAGGATTAAGCTTAGATATTTAGACAAGGAAATCAGAAAAAGGAGAGAAGTGGCAAGATTTTATATAAAGGGTATTAAAAATACATTGATAAAATTGCCGTTGTATAAGGATATGGATCCTTTGTACTATGATAGGCATGTTTGGCATTTGTTTGTAATAAGAACAGAAAGGCGGGATGATCTGCAGAAATATCTTGCTGAAAATGGTATAGAAACGCTTATACATTATCCAATACCTCCGCACAAACAAAAAGCTTATAAGGAATTGAATTATTTAAAACTGCCTGTAACGGAGAAATTGAGCAAGGAGATCTTGAGTATTCCAATATATCCTTATATGTTGCCTGACGAAATTGAAAAGGTTATTGAGACTTTAAATTCTTTTAATTAAATGTAAGAAATTAGGGATGAATATTAATGATCACCCGCTTGTATCTGTTGTTATAGTTGCTTACAATCATGAAGAATATATAAGCCAGGCTATTGAATCCGCATGCAATCAGAGTTATCCAAACATTGAAGTTTTGGTCATAGATGATGCTTCTACTGATAACACTCCTGATATTATAAGTGAGTTGCTTAATAAATATAAATTTTGTTACATAAGAAACAAGAAAAACTTGGGTAGTGCTTCTGCCAATTTTTATAAGGCTTTGAATTATATAAAAGGCGATTTTTTAGCTGTTCTATCTGGGGATGATTATTTACATCCTGATAAAATTGCACATCAGGTAAAGCTTATGAAAGAAATGGGGGCGGATGCTGTGTTGTCTAATATGTACATAGTGGACAGTAAAAATAATGTGTTGGGTAAAATTGCATCTGATCATTTTCTTATGAGTTTAAACACCGATAACAGAAAACTGGTAGATATATTTGCGGAATGGTCAGGCTATCATATGATACAATCCGGTTTGTTTAAATTACAAGTGGTAAGGGAGTGTTCATTTGTATGGGAAAAGTGTAAGTTGGATGATGCTCCTTTGGTGTTTTGGTTAATATATAAAAATTATAAAATTTATTTTGATACCACCGCATTGACTTTTTATAGAATACACTCAAGTAATACAAATTTGAATATCTGGAAAGCCTTTCTAATTGATCTCAGTGCTGTTAATATTTTCCCGGAGAAATATAAATTAAAGGCTATGGCGGGTGTATTTAAAGGTCAAGTTTTCAGATTGTTGACAAAGTCTGATTACAAAATAGGTGAAATTATTAAATTAAGTATGGCTAAATTTATATTATCCCCTAATGTTAGATCGTTCAAATGGATGGTGAAAGCTGTAGTAACTGGGTTGTTGCTAAAAAATAAAGTTTTGTTAAAAATAGCTGGCAGGATTTTCAAAGACAACAAACTTTTCATTGTTAGGTCAATAGCTGATTCGTGAATATATGAATAATTTACTTAATGTTAAAAACTTAATACTTGTATGGTTGATAATTTGTGTATTCTTTGCCCACTTATGGTGGATATTGGGATTTTCTTTTTTCATTTACTATATAGTTTCTGTTT
>JALWBR010000031.1:13355-26504 GCA_027037055.1 Aquificales bacterium
TTTCTGTTTTTATTTTAGTGTTTTTATTTGTTAGCAAAAAAAGAATTAGGTTTAATCTGATTATTCTTGTGCTGTTATCATACGTGATAGCATATTTTATTTCAATAATGTTATCGATTGCGATTGATGGTTTTTCTACAAGGCATTTTGCATCATTCAATAATCTTTATGCATGGATAAACGGTTTGTTAATAACTATCTTTATGTATAACATAAAAACTAAAGATGTCTCCTTTTTAAAGGAAAATTTGCCCAGAGTATATTTGGTTTTAAGTGTATTTATAGGATTATTATTTATAAGCGGGTTAGTTCTTTATAATAAAGGCTATGTTAATATTGAATTCCCCAGTTTAATACAGCATTTTATATCTAATTTTGGCAAGTATCAATTGCTTGAAGACTCAACAAAGATAAAAATTGTTAAAGAGAGTTACATATTTAATATTCCAGTCCCAAGATTTAGCATAATGTCACCCTATGCCAATGCTTATGGAGCACTTGGGTTACTTATTGTTCCGTTTCTTTTGTTTGAATTTACAAAATCAAAGGGTGTAAAGAAGTGGTTAGTATTGATTTTACTAATATTGACAGTTGCCTCGGTGTTCTTTTCTTTTTCCCGAACTGCAATAATTATTTTACTGTTTGGTCTTGCTTTTTATGTATATTCCAAGATTGAGAGATACAAAAGGATAATGCTTGTTTTCATATTTCTATCTTTAGTTTTTTTATCTTTAGGTTTAATATACGAAATATTTATTACTATACTATATGCAAGGGAAGGTAGTTCATGGGACAGATTCCGTTTGTATATGTATTCAATAGAATACATATTTAACCAAAATCCTATAATAGGTATTGGTATAAAACCATTTGTTGATGAATTTAATATACCTGTAGGATCTCATTCTACATATATTGGAGCTTTTGTTAAAACTGGAATCCTTGGTTTTTCTTTAATAGTGATGTATATGTTATTATTGACCAAGAAGTGTTTTGAAGCTATACGCTACGGTGATACATTTTTAACTCATATTTCATTAAGCTTAGTTAGCCTAAATTTGTGGTCTTTGACCGAAGACATAGATGCTCCTCATTTGGTTAATTTTTTATACTTTCTTCACTTAGGTTTGTTTTTGAGGATAATAAAAGGTAGTGTTCGGAAAGGTACGGAGGAAATTCCGTGAGCGGTGATTTTATTATATCTTTGGTTGATAAAGTTAAAGAAGATTTTAAGTTGCCTACAAAAGGTATATTTACATTTTTAAATCCCTATTCTTATTTGCACGCAAGGAAGCATTGGCATATTTTTAGAGAATTTGATGCTATATATATTGACGGCATTTTGTTAGTTACACTCTTGAAAATCTTCAAAATTAAGTGTGTTAAGCGAATAAGTTTTGACATGACTTCTATTGCTTTTACTGTTTTTAAATACTCGGAGCAAAAGGACTTAAAAGTATTTATTATAGGAACCAAGAAGCAGTTAATAGAAAAGGCTGTTTTTAATATAAAAAAGGAATTTCCCGCTTTGAACATAGTTGGATATAGGCATGGATATTTTAGTAATAATTTAGATAAAGAGAAAGTTCTGAACGAAATTTGTGAAATCAATCCGGATGTGATAGTCGTTGGTATGGGAACTCCCATGCAGGAATATTTTTTAGTGGATCTCAAGTACAAAGGATGGGACGGTTTAGGATTTACCTGTGGGGGATTTCTACACCAAAGTGCAAAAAGATTAAATTATTATCCGCAATGGATTAATAAGCTAAATTTAAGGTGGACTTACAGGTTATATGATGAACCCAGGTTGTTTTCAAGATATCTATTTCAGTACCCGAAGTTTTTTATTTATTTTGCATCAGATATAGTTAAATATTATTTATCACTAAGGTCAGGATCTTTAAAATAGCTATGTTTATTTTAATATGAATTTTAAGAATTTTACTAATTTTATTGTTATAATATGTATTGATCTATGCGCCTTCCTTTCCTCTTTTATACTTTCCTTCTATAGTAGAAAGCTTGTCAATCTGCTTCCATTTGATCTTGTCAGGTTTGAGGAAACATATGCTTATTTTATAAAGCTTTGGTGGGTACCCATTATATTTATTCTGTTCATTGCTTATGAGAACCTATATACAAAGAGATATCCTTTTTGGGATGAAGCAAGGGAACTTGTAAAGGCGGTAACCATATCAGTGGTTGTGGTTTTTGCTATTGTTTCGTTGGGTAAAAAAACGGAGGATATTTCAAGATTGACCCTTCTCTTCTTATGGGGTTACAGTCTTTTTCTTTTTCCCATGCTTAGGTTTGTCGGTAAACGCATTCTTTACAGGTACGATGTGTGTAAAAATAATCTGCTTATACTGGGAGCAGGTAAAGCAGGTACTACTACAGCTCAGGGACTTATTCAGGATAAGCATCTCGGTTATAAGGTTGTCGGCTTTCTTGATGATTTTAAAAGGGGCAGTGTTGAAATAGAAGGAGTTAGCATACCTATACTCGGTAGTTTGGGTGATTTTAAAGAGGTGGTAAAGGAAAAGGAGATTGAAACTGTTGTCATAGCAATACCATCAATGGGGAGGGAAAAGATCTCTGAACTTACCAATGAGGTTCATAAGTATGTTAACAGAATATTTATAGTTCCGGATCTTAAAGGTATAGCGCTGTTGAACAGTGAACTGTATCATCTTTTTGTTCAGCAGCTGTTTCTCATCAAAATAAAGAACAACCTGGATTCACGATTAAATCAGTTTATGAAAAGAGGGTTTGATATTATTATATCCCTTTTGATTCTCCCTTTTATCTTACCTCTAATAGGCATTATAGGACTTGCCATAAAGCTTGATTCACCCGGCGGTATTTTTTTCCTGAACAGACGACTCGGTAAAGACGGAAAAATATTTAATTGCTATAAATTTAGAACCATGTATGAAAATAATGATGAAATCCTCAGAGAGTATCTCAGGAAAAATCCTTACGCAAGGCGTGAGTGGGAAAAATACAAGAAATTGAAAGGTTATGATCCCCGTGTTACTCGTGTAGGAAGATTTCTGAGGAAGTTTTCCCTTGATGAATTGCCCCAGATATTTAATGTTTTAAAGGGAGAAATGAGCCTTGTGGGACCAAGACCGTACTTACCGAGGGAAGAGAAGGATATGGGGGAGTATAAAGAGACTATACTTATGACAAGACCGGGTATAACTGGTCTTTGGCAGATATCAGGCAGGAATGAACTTACCTTTGACCACAGGCTTCAATTGGACACCTGGTATGTTCTTAATTGGTCTCTATGGCTTGATATAGTCATTTTGTTGAAAACCGTTGTAGTTGTGCTTAAAAGGGAGGGAGCTTATTAATTTTCGCAATTTCCTCTTTCATATTCTTCTTTTCCTTTTAGCCCTTATTTTTTCATACTTTAAGGGTCAAATAAAAGATTCTTATCACAAAGGTGTACATGTTAAGGTTGAGATTTGGGGGGATTTGAGTTTTGAGGGAAGGATTATAAGGATTCCTATAAAAATAATAGAGTGTGAAGGAGCTGATATAAGAGGAAGGAAGGCATTACTTTTCGTGAGGGGGGATACTTTTCCCGAAGGAAGATATTTTTTAATAAAAGGTAATTTAAAAATAAGGGAGGGAAGGATTTATATATGGACAAACTTGAAGAATGTTTTACCGCTTAATTTGTATTCTGTAAGAGATTTCCTGATGGACAAATATATAAAGGCGTCAGGAGGTAGGGAAAAAGCAGGAATAGGTATTTCTTTTCTCTTCGGTGAACCGAGAGATGTCCTTGACCCTTCTGTAAGGGGTGATTTTCTAAGGACAGGCTTAATACATTTCCTCGTCATAAGCGGTCTTCATATAGGTGTAATATCCTTAATACTTTCCTTTCTCTTACCCCGCCCCCACGGTTATATTCTCGCAATAATAGGTGTTTGTATCTATATCCTTCTTATAGTTCCTTCAGAACCCCCCGTATTAAGGGCGGGATTTATGTTTATTTTTCTTATACTATCAAGGTTGGTTCACAGAAAAGTGAATCCTTTAAATACACTCCTATTTTCTGCTTCCCTTATTCTCTTCCTTTTTCCTTACAATTTCTTTTCCGTATCCTTTTGGCTTTCCTTCCTTGCCACACTTTTCATACTTCTCTCTTTAAAAGATTTAAAGGGTAACACAATTTATAAATCTTTTTTTGTGTCCCTCTCCGCCTTTTCCGCCACCTCACCCCTTATAGCAACCTTTTCCTTTATTTCTCCCCTTTCTGTTTTAGTTTCTCCCCTTCTTACACCCCTTGTGTTCGTTTATTCCTTTACGGGTATCTTATCACTTGTTACCCTTTTTGCGATTAAACCCTTGGTTGATCTCTTTAACCTCTTTGGTTCTATATTTACCAAATCCATTAGTTTTTTAAGCGATTTCTCCGTATTGCTCTTACCTGCCTTAGATAAGGTGGAGGCTTTTTTCCTTATATTTGTAGGAATTTTAGGTCTTTACTTTTTCAAAGGTAATTATAAGCTTTTGCCCGTTGCTTTTATAAACGGTTGGCTTTTTGTAAGGAGTTTTTGAACGGCGGGGGCGGGATTCGAACCCGCGGTAGGGCTTTAAACCCTACAGGTGATTTCGAATCACCCCCGTTAGACCACTCCGGCACCCCGCCATCTTCTAAGAATATAGTATAAAAAATCTGTAAAATAATGGCGATGAGGCTTTTAAATCAGGATAGGGTAAAGGGAATACTTGAGAGTATGTACAAAAAGGGTAGGGTTCCGAACACTATTCTGTTTTGGGGACCTTCCGGTGTAGGCAAGACTGTTGCAGCCCTTGAGTTTGGGAAAGGGTTGCTGTGCAGAAAGGGTATGGTGTGGGGTTGTGGAGAGTGTGAATCATGCAGGGTATATGAATCTATTGCAGATAGGATACTCAAAGGTGATTGTGAAGAAATTAAGTATTACGGTGAATCTCAATCGGGAAGAAGTGTATTCGTTTATTTGAAGGGCGAACATCCTGATTTTGTCTTTCTCATTCCCGACGGTCATGTTATAAAGATAGATCAGGTCAGGGCGGTTAAGGAATTTGCTTGGGAGAAGCCCATACTGTCTCCTGCAAAACTTATAATCGTTGAGGGTGCTGATCTTTTAAACCCCCAGGCGGGTGATGCTTTTCTAAAATCCCTTGAAGAGCCCCCTTACGATACCTTTTTTATATTGACAGCTGTTAATATAAAGAATGTTCTTCCCACTATAATATCGCGGTCCTTCTTAATAGAGTTCACCCCCCTTGATTTTGAATCTTTCAAGGAGATTACCGGAAGTGATGATAGGAAAATGTACGAACTTTCTGGAGGTAGTGTGAGTCGGTTAAATAAGTTGAAGGAGAAGGCTCATGTAAGGGAGATGGTAAATAGGTTTTTGGAAGGAGATGCTTCTGCTGTTTTTTCTTGTATTCAAAAGATAGGATCTTATGATGAAGAGGATGTTGTTCTTTTCTTTGATTTGCTTGAGGAAAATATTGTTGGTAAAATGTCCACTAATATTGAGATGTTGGAGAGGGTTATGGATGTTATAGATGAAACAAGAAGGGATATACCGAAGGGGGTTAATGTTTCCCTTGCAATTGCCTATATTAAAACTATCATTGGAGGATGAAGAGTATGAGTAAGATTTATTTAAGGGTTAGATGTCTTGATACAAATAAAATAGCTGAGATTGACAGTATAGAGGATGAGGTAAATAGAGGCGATCTTATAGTTGCGGAAACAGAGAAAGGAGAGGATGTTGTTAGATTCATAGGAGTTTCAAAGGAAAAGATACTCGGTGTTCCAGTATATAAGTTTATAAGGAAGTTGACGGACAAAGACAGAAGGGCGCTTTTAAAGAATGAGGAGGAGAGCAAGACAGCCTTTTCTATATGTAAGAAGTATATAAAAAAGCACAATCTCAATATGCACCTAATAAAGGCGTATGTACCCCTTGATGCATCAAAGGTGTTCTTCTACTATGTTGCGGAGAACAGGGTTGATTTTAGAGCCCTTGTAAGGGATCTTGCCAAGGTTTTCAAAAGAAGGATAGAGATGAGGCAGATAGGTGTAAGAGACGCTGTTCAGATGATGGGATGGATCGGGCTTTGCGGTAATGTGCCGTGCTGTGTTAGATATATAGATACATTTGAATCCATATCCCTAAAGGATATAGAACAGCAGAATCTTCCTCTTTCTCCAGCCAAGTTTACGGGACCTTGCGGAAGACTTATGTGTTGTCTTGCCTATGAAAGGGAGAATTATACCGTTAGGACAATGCTTCCGGAACAAGGAACCCTTATATGTATTGATAAGAAGGAGTATGTTGTAAAAGATATTGACATATTTAAAAACAGATTGATACTCAAGGATGAAAAGACCGGTAAGGATGTGGAGTTTGATTTTGGTGAGATTCTTCCTTCCGATTATGATAAGATCCTTGAATCTATGGCTCAGTGTCACAGGAGGTGCGTAAGACAGGAGGCGGAAAGGGAAAATGAAATTATGCTCAATCTTCAGGAGTCCCCTTAACACTCTCTTGGTCTTTAAACTTGAAGACGGTTATACTGTAGAATCTGTTCTTTACAGAGGTGACAGCTTATGTGTATCCTCCCAGGTAGGATGTAATGTGGAGTGTATATTTTGTGCATCGGGTAGATACGGATTTTACAGGAATCTTAGCTGGGAGGAGATAGTAAATCAGTACTGTATTGCAAGCGCAATTTTCCCTGCTATTAAAAGGATAGCTATGGCGGGAATAGGTGAGGTATTACACAATTGGGAAAACTGTAAAAAGGCTTTCTTTAAATTTAAAGAGAAGGGTCTTAAGGTAAGCTTCTATACCTCTGGTTTTCCCCTCTCAAAACTTGAAGAGCTTTTAGATTTACCCCACAACGGCGTTACCATATCCCTTCATGCCGTTGATTCTTCTTTAAGAAACATGATAATGAAACACAGCGGTAATGTGGAGGAGCTGTTGGAATTTTTGAGGAATAAAGTAAAGCAATTTTCGGAGAAAAAGAGGAAGAAGATAAGTCTCGGGTATTTGCTTATGAAGGGTATTAATGACAGAAGGGAGGATATTGAAAGATTGGGAGATGTTGCATCGGAATTGGGATTGGGTATAACCCTCCTTCATTGTAATGATGTAGGTTTGGGTATTGAACCGGTTGATAGGGAAACCTATGAGAGGACATTCCTATATTTAAGGGATAAGGGTATAAGGGTTACGTTGTCAAACAGATTCAGAAAGGATCCCCTCGGAGGTTGCGGAACTTTAACCGTTAACGGGTACGCTGTGAAAAATGGGTGATTTAATGTTTTTCTTGTTGTTAATAACAGGTTACCTACTGGGATCTGTCCTTTTCGGAGACATAATCGCTAAGGCAAAAGGGGTGGATCTCAGGAAGGTAGGTAGCGGTAATGTTGGTGCAACAAATGTCAGAAGGGCATTGGGTAAAAAGTACGGAATTTTGGTATTTATATTGGATGCATTGAAGGGATTTATTCCTACATACCTTTCACTTTTATTTTTGGAAAATGAGTGGCATATAGCCCTTGTTGCACTATCTCCTGTGGTAGGTCATATATTCCCCGTATTCTATGGATTAAAGGGCGGTAAGGGGGTTGCAACCTCCTTCGGTGTTATTCTTGCCTTTTCCCCTTTAAGTGCCTTTATATGCCTGCTTATTTGGATCGGTATTCTTTACATATCCAAGTATGTTTCCCTTGCGTCCATGATAGCGGTAGCTTCGTCACCCTTTGTACTTGCACTTTCTGGCGGTCCCTTTCCTTATATTCTTCTTGCTATCATTGTAACCTTGCTTGTTATATTTTCCCATCGTTCAAATATATCAAGGCTTATTGCGGGTAAGGAACATAGGATAAATGAAAAGGCTTAAATATTTAACTGCAGGGTTCCTTACAATTTATTTATGGGGTTTTATCCTTTACAACATACTTCCTGTCAGATATGTTAAAAGTGTATCTCCCCCTTCCTCTTCTCCCGGTCCAAATCCCATGGTTTACCCCTACACCTATATATACGGTTTGAAAACAGTTTTTAATGCCCACAATGGTAATCCTGCAAAGTTGTTGAAAATGGCTGAAGAGGGGGGTATTGATTTTGTGGTTACAGAAGCGCCTTCAAATCTGTGGATAAATTTCGGCGGTAGGCATGTTATTGAAGAAGGTGGTAAAAGGTGCTCGGTTTTTTCCATAAGTGACATACCTTGGGAATCAAAACTTTTTTACCACATATTTGATTACATTCCTCGCAGGATGGTAAACACTTATGTTCCCGATATATCTTCCGTTTACTTTCCCCTCGTAAAAGAAGGTTGTCTTATCCTTTCTTCCGATCAAGATATAATCGTATCCGCAAATATTTTCGGGGGTTTTGATATTCCTACCTACGGTTATATTATTGGTAAAAGAAGGAATCTTATCTTAAGCAGGGAGGTTTATGGGGATGTAGACGATCTCATTTATGATCTTCATAAAACAATATGTTTGACAGACGGAGATAAATACTTCAGGGTTTACGGGTATTCGGAAAACAGTTTTTATATGCCAGGGGAAATGGCTAAGTATCCCTTCAGGCTTGTTATAAAAACGGATCTCAGTAATTCCCTTGTTTTTATTTACAGGAACGGTGAAGACTACATGGTAATAGACTCGGAAGGAAAAAAAGTCATTAATATACCCATAGCTGTTGAAGGTGCTTACAGTGTAAAGGTGTTCGGTTATAGGTTTCGTATATGGAAACTTTATTGGGGGATAAGGTGGTTTGCTTACGCTTCTTCTATAATTTATAAGGGCGGGTAATGGTAAAATATTAAATCCCGAAAAATCTCACGGAGGTTTTTCAATGCAAACTTTTGCTTTTGGTTACCCGAGGATAGGAAAGAGGAGGGAATATAAGAAACTGCTTGAAGGTTTTTGGAAAGGTGAAGTTTCAAAGGAAGACCTTTTTGGGGGTATAGAATCGGTGGAAGGGGAAAGGATAAGTAAGTATGCGGAATATGTTGACATATACCCGCGAGGTGAGATGACCCTTTACGATCGTATGCTTGACACATCTATACTACTTGGCATTATTCCCGAGAGATTCTCACCTTATAAAGGGCTGGAAACATACTTTGAAATGGCACGGGGTAAATATGCCCTTGAATTAACAAAATGGTTTAATACAAATTATCACTATCTTGTGCCAGAGATAGAAAGGGAAGGGTTCTCCGTTAATTTTGCTGAACCCGTTGATTTCCTTTTTAATCTCGGGGAAAGTGGCACCCTTTCCCTTATAGGTCCTTTTACCTTCCTCAGGCTTTCAAAGGCTTTGAGAAGAAGGGAAACTCCCGTACCTATTCTTGAGGTGGAGAAGATAGAGGAAAGGGATAAATTTGAAAGAATTTTTGAGGAGGTTTTCAGGAATTATATTTCCCTTATTGAAAAGTTGTCTTCTGACGGAGAAAAGGAAATTATATTTGAAGAACCTGCCCTTGTTACGGATACGGAAGGCTGGCACTGGGATATTGTTGAGGGGTTCTATAAGGAAGTATCAAAGCATATAGAGGTCATTCTTCTTGCCTATTATGACAGTGTTTCTAATTATGAAGGGTATGTTAATCTCCCCGTTAAAGCCCTACTTCTTGATTTTGTATCAAATAAGGAAAATTATGAGAATTTAAAGAGATACGGGTTTCCTTCTGATAAAAAGCTTATAGCGGGTGTTATAAACGGCAGGCAGGTTTGGAGGGCAAATCTTAAAGAGAAGGCAAGGTTTATAGAGGATGTTTCTAAGGTTACGGAAAATATCATTATTTCTAATTCCTGCCCTCTCTATCACCTTCCTGTTACTGTGAGTGTTGAGGATGAACTCTCAGCGGATATAAGGGAAAGACTTAGTTTTGCTGATGAAAAGTTGGAGGAGATAAGGGCTTTAAAGGGACTTTTACTGGGTGAGGAAGAATTTGTTAAACTTGCTGATGAATCGGAAAGACTTATGAGTACTTCCTTTGCGGTGAATGAGGATATAAGAAGAAAGGTTTCTTCACTTAAGGAAGAGGATTTCAGAAGGGAAAAACCTTACAGTGAAAGGACAAAGATTCAAAGGGATATACTGAATCTGCCTCCACTTCCTACAACAACCATAGGATCTTTCCCGCAAACGGAGGAGGTAAGAAAGAAAAGGACCGCTTACAGATCCGGGAAGATAAGTCAAGAAGAGTATGATCGCTTTATAAAGGGAGAGATAGAAAAACTCGTAGGGATTCAGGAAGATTTGGGGCTTGATGTTTTTGTACACGGAGAATTTGAAAGAACGGACATGGTAGAATTCTTTGCCCAGAAGCTTGACGGCATAGCCACAACAAAACACGGTTGGGTTATATCCTACGGTTCAAGGGTGTACAGACCTCCCATCATTTACGGAGATGTTTCAAGGCCCGAACCTATGACATTGAGGGAGATTACCTATGCCCAATCTCTGACAGAAAAGCCCGTAAAGGGTATGCTTACAGGTCCTGTAACCATACTAAATTGGAGTTTTTACAGGGATGATGTTCCCAAAGAGGAGATAGCTTACCAGATAGCCTTGGCGCTTCAGGAGGAGGTTAGGGATCTTGAGGAAGCGGGGATAAAAATAATTCAAATAGATGAACCCGCCTTCAGGGAAGGGGCTCCTTTAAAGAGAAGAGATTGGAAAGATTACTTTGAATGGGCGGTAAAGGCTTTCAGGCTTGCTTCAAGGGCAAAACCGGAAACACAGATTCACACCCACATGTGTTACTCGGAATTTAATGAGATAATAGACTATATATACGAGATGGATTTTGATGTTATATCCATAGAAGCATCCCGTAGTAAGGGAGAAATAATATCCGCCTTTGAATCATACAAGGGTTGGGACAGACAGATAGGAATAGGGGTCTATGATATTCATTCGCCGGCCATACCAGAGAAGGAAGAGATAAAAATGATTATAGAGAGGGTTCTTAAGGTTTTTCCGAGCGATCTTATATGGATAAATCCCGACTGCGGGTTGAAAACAAGAAGATGGGAAGAGGTAATACCCGCCTTAAAGAATATGGTAGAAGCTACTAAGGAGCTGAGGAGGGAAGTTGCGGTAAATTAGGAAAGTGTCCATATATGATTAGGGGAGGGGTTTCCCTTCCCCACCTGAAGACTGTGTTCTATAGCTCCCTCAATATATTTTCTTGCCTTTTCAACCGATTCAACAATGCCATAGCCGTGGGCTATGTAGGCTGTTATTGCTGCGGATAAAGTACATCCCGTCCCGTGTACATTTTTATCTTTAAAAAATCTTCCTTTAAAGTAGTGAAATTCCTTTCCATCATAAAGCACATCTGTCACATTACCGTTTCCAAGGTGTCCTCCCTTTATTAAAACATAGCGTGATCCAGCCTCCTTTATCTCCTTTGCTGCTTTTTCCATGTCCTTTATTGACCTGATTGTCATTCCGGTAAGCCTTTCTGCCTCGGGAATGTTTGGAGTTACTATCAGGGCGATGGGAAATATCTCGCTTATCAGCATCCCTATAGCATCTTCCTTTATGAGAGGATAGCCGGATGATGACATTATTATGGGATCAACGACTATATTCTTTACATTAAATTCTCTCAGGGCTTCCGAAACTACGAGAACGATCTCCGAATTGGGAAGCATTCCCGTTTTCACCGCATCAACACCTATGTCTTCACATACAGCCTTTATTTGAAGATATACTATTTCCGGAGATACTTCCATTACTCCCATAATCCCGACCGTGTTCTGTGCGGTAACTGCTGTTATCGCTGTCATGCCGTAAACCTTTAGAACGGTAAATGTCTTTATATCAGCTTCAATACCTGCACCACCACCGCTGTCTGCTCCTGCTATTGTTAATGCCCTTTTAATCATCAGTAAAATGCCCCCAGTACGAAATGTATCCTTGAAGGAGCGCTGTCTCCTATGGTGGGTACTGTTTTAAATGCCCAATCAAGTCTTAAAGGTGCTATGGGTGTTACTAACCTTAATCCTATCCCGTAACCTCCCCTCCACACTCCCGGATTTACATCCTTCCAGTCATCAACACCGAATCCCGTATCGTGGAATAATGCAACATAAAGCATATTCTTGTAGATCGGATAGTTAAGTTCTATATTTAAATAAAACTCCTTTTCCGCTCCTATAGGATTGCCAGCGGAATCAAGGGGACCAGCATACCCGTAGTAGTATCCTCTTATTGTAAAATCTCCCCCTAAGAAAAACCTTTCATCAAGAGGTACTTGAGTATTATCGTAAGCGTTAACAAAACCCACCGTTCCCTTAATTGATAATATGGTTTCCGTATCAAAAATTTCATCCTTAAAATACTTTGAATGGGAGAGGGTAACCTTATGGAATCTTTCCTGACCATTGGCTATAGGAAGCGCGACTGTATATGAAAGATCGGTATAGGAACCCGAAGAGGGAAAAAGGTAGTTATCCCTTGTATCCCTTATAATTGAAAAGAGTACCCTTCTTGAATTTCTTGCACCTTCCTGTGCCTTTATTATTGAGGGTGCTGTATCTTCTATGTCCGTATATTCTATCCTTTGTACACTTATCCCCCCAGACCACCTCCAGTACTCCCAGAATTCTCTGTAGAGTATAAAATCAAAACCTTGTCTGTAGACGGTGTAGGTTCTGTATATCAGTCCCCTGTCATATAAAGAAAACTTTAGGTCCATGGGTTGTCTAAGAAACCACTTTCTGGTGTAGGAGAAAGAGTTGTTTTTAACATAGGTACCGTAGGATATGGAAAGGCTTATTATGTCTCCCATTCCTAAGAAGTTACCTTTGCTTATTGATCCGAAACCTGAAAGCCCAGTTACTTCACTATAGCCTACACCTGCAGAAATTTGACCTGTCAATCTTTCCCTTACTTTTACCCTTAGATCCCATACATTCCTTGAGGAAGGGATGGGCGTGATTTGAACATCCTCATAATAGCCGAGATTAAATATCCTTGTCCTTGATCTTATAATATCTTTCATCCTGAGAAGTCCACCTTCTCTGAATCTCAGTTCCCTTCTTATTACATAATCCCTTGTCTCATAGTTTCCCTTTATATCAACCTT
>JALWBR010000032.1 GCA_027037055.1 Aquificales bacterium
ATGTATCCGCCTACCTTAAGGGGTCAACCGTCAGGTATGATGCATTGGTGGCCTCCTTCCGGTGACTTTTGGATAATGCCCTTATACTTATGGAACAATCCTTCTTACGGATTTCCCGATAGAAAGGTACATAACAACGAATGGAGTCTTATAGCTAACTTTTTATCCGCCTTTGATCCGAACTTCAGATGGAGTAGCCCGCCCAACGGTCAGTATGACACGGCCTATCTACCCCCTGAGGGGGATGGTGATGGTGATGGCACTATAGAGTATGGGTGGGATTCAACGCCACCTTCTGCGCCCACTGGAGTGCAGGCTGTAGGTTCAACTGGGACTATAAGTGTTACATGGAATGCTAATAACAATGAGAGGGACTTTATGGGGTATTTGGTATTTTATGCTCCTGTATCAAGCTGTAATGCGGATTGTTCAAGCTGTAGCTCGTGGGCAAGGGCTAACACTGTTGTGAGTACATTGGACAATGTTGAGTATCAGATGCCTGTATATGGTGGTAGTTATACTATAACTGGTTTGACAGCGGGTAATTACTGTGTGGCTGTTGCTTCTGTTGACTTTGCATGTTGGAGTCCGAGGCCCGTAAATATGGGTGATCCTTGTAATATTTCTATATACTCTACCGCTGGACCCGTTTCTGTACAGTGAAATATTATAATAGGAGTTATAAACCCCGAAGGAGGTGTGGAAATGGCGAGACTTGTTAAATGTACCGCTAAGGAACCCTACAAGCTTGAAACTTCTGATAAAACTTACTATATATGTCAGTGCGGTCTTTCAAAGGACTTTCCTTTCTGTGATGGGGGACACAAGCGTGCCCGTGATGAAGAGGACGGAAAACTCTATATCTACGATGAAAACGGCAGAGTAGAAATTTCTACCTAAACAGCCTTCTTAACATCGCAAATAGGATTATAAGAAGGGGCAGGAAGCCTGTTCCTGCCCTGCATCCTAAATTTATCTCCCTTATTTTTTTGGAAGGTGGGACTTTTTCCTTTAGACCTTGACCCTTCAAAGATACGGCTTTAACATTCTCATTTACATCATTGGATTCAATATATATTTTTGCTTCAATCTTACCTTCCTTAGCGGGTGAGAAAAAGACCTTTAGGATACATGATTCACCCTTTTTTATGCTTACACCCTTGCAGTCCTTTTCAATTCCGAAGTTTTGGTAGTCACTCAGAGTTATACTTTTTATAATCAGCTTGCCTGTTCCTGTATTTTTAAGCGTTATTTCTTTAACTATCTTGTCCTTTCCTATCTTACCCTTTCCGAAATCTAAAAGGTCGGGAGAAGGTGAAAGTACAGGATTTGCCTTAACATTTGCAGTCATGTAAACACTTACTATTTGCTCATCAACATCGTTGGATTTTATATAAAGGTATGCTTCAATAGAACCTTCAATAAGGGGAAAGAATTTTATCTTTAATGTACAACTTCCTAACGGATTTACGGGATTGCCAGTACATGTATCCTCAAGGATGGAGAAATTAAAGGTGTCTGACAGGGTTACCTCTGAGATAAGAAGATCCCCCGTACCCGTATTGTTAACATTTAATGTGAATATATATTCCTTTTCCATATCCACTGATCCGAAATCTTTGGACGCTGGGTTTACTTCTATCTCGGGAAATCTCTGAATACCGAGACCTCTTAAAAGTACCCTCAGATCTCCCTCATCTATGTCGTTGGATAGTATCCTTACCTCTCCCGTGTGCCATCCTCCGCGTACCGCTGTGAACCTTATCTCAACAGAGCAGGATTCCCCTACATTCAGGTTTTGCCCCGTGCATGTATCATTTGTTATCGTAAAACTACCACTCGGATCTTCATTAACTATACTTATGTCATTCAATGTCAGCGTACTCGGACTTACACCGTTGTTACTTATATTGAGTATAAAGGTTAAAGACTCACCGGTTAAAAGTTCTCCAAAGTAGTATTCTTCCGTATTTACCGATATATCTGGTGTGGGGTAGGCTATCTCATCCGCTCCTATATCAACCGCGGGGGGATCTACATCACTCATTATTCTTGGTTCATTATCTATGTCTTCTAAGGGTAAGAAAGGAGCGGAGTTCAGACCAGTATCCTTGGCGGGTGATGTGGGTTGTATGTGGTAGTCATCCGTGGTGGGATCTACGAAGGAGGGATCACTTTTTATATTACCGCCATAATTGTAGCTTAATGTATTTGATATATAAACATCTTCCGACTCAAGGATGTTCGGATCCGTTCCGGAATCGTTGGCGGGATCAAAGCTTGCATTAAGGGAAAATAGGTTGTTATAAAGGTTTAGTGAAAACTGGTTGTTCGTGCTGGATGCATTTATATAAAGATCCTCACCATAGTCGCCTGCTACCTGTGTAGTATTTTCCCAAAATATATTGTTATAAATATGTACATCTGCAGGTTCACCTCCAGCATTTATATACAATCCGCCTCCGTAGTTGGTTGTTCCATCTGTCGCTCCGTTTACCGTTAAGGTGTTGTTAATTATGTATGCTGAACCTCCTCCAGTGTAAAAAAGTATGGCTACCGCACCGTAATTGGGGGCAGAGTTCTTATAAACCATGTTGCTTCTTAGATATAGCTTGCTACTTCCCCTCAGATCAATCCATAATGCGGAGGATATATTTGTCGTAGCAGTTGAGTTATTGGCAAAGATGTTTTTATCTATAAAAATTTCAGTTTCTTTGTTTATATGAACTTGTAGGGGTAAAGACATATTTGTGAAACTGTTACCAGTTATTTCAATCTTAAGACCGAGGGGTCCTGTATTTGAATAGAGATTACTGATATAAGCTCCAGCCACATTATCAAAGATGTTGTTTTTTATCCTTACATATGAAGCATCATAGCTGAGGTATATGCCTCTTCCCACACCGTTTAGGAATTCACAGTTTTCTATATTTACATCCGCTGATTCAACCTCAATGTATAAGGCGGAATATCCCGAGTGTCCTCCCACCCGCTGTATGATTAAATCCCTTACTGTTATTACAGCGGTTGAGTCATCGCCCGCACCTATTCCCCTTGTCTTTATATGTATTCCGACTAAGGATTGATTGTTTAAATCAAGGACAGGTTTATTGGAGGGATCGGATCCTTTTATGGTAAGGGAGTTTCCCGAATTTTCTCCGAGGGCTTCGTATGTGAAGGATTTTGACGGATCGGGAGAGTATGTTCCGGGTGCAAGTATTACAGTATCATCTTCTGAATTTGAACTTGCTTTACAAAGGGCGGTGTAAAGATCGCAGGGGTCCGTCTGAGAACATGTATATGTATCAAGATTCAAACAATCCGGATTGTTAGTAGCGGAAGGTGATACATATAAGGTTTCCGCCCTTAATACAATAAAGGAAAGTAAAACAACAAGTATAACCATCCTCTCCCCTTCGGGAAATTATACATATATCTTAATCGATCTCTAAGAAAAAGTTATAGTTAAAATACCCCTTATGTACAGATATCTTTCTTTTCTGCTTTTGCTGATTGCCTCTTCAACTACCGTTTTTATGCTTGACGCTGATCCCACCGCGAAGAAGGGTCTTTTAATACTTGCAATTATTGCTTCCTTGTGGATCTCGGAAGTGATTCCCATAAGTGTAACGGGCCTACTTGTTCCTGTTCTCGGTGTTGTTTTGGGAATTGTTGATGTGAAGGAAGCCCTTTCTTCCTTTGCTCACCCCATCATATTCCTATTCTTCGGAGGATTTGTACTTGCTATAGCCCTTTCCAAGTACGAACTTGACAGGTTTGTCGCTTACAAAATAGCTAATGTTTCTGGGGGAAGCTTTTTAAAGGCATCCTTTTTACTCATGCTTACCACCGCTTTCATATCCATGTGGATAAGCAATACATCAACAACCGCTATGATGCTTCCCTTAGCTCTTGGTATTATAAGAAGTGTTGAAAATCCTCCGGAAAGGAACTATACCTTCCTGCTTCTGGGTATAGCTTATTCCGCAAGTGTGGGAGGCATGGGTACACTTGTCGGCAGTCCTCCCAACGGCATAGCTGCGGGGCTTCTAAACTTAAGTTTTGCGGACTGGTTCAGATTCGGAATACCCTTTGTGTTGATACTTTTACCTGTTCTTTTTTTCATCATGTATATGTTGTTTAAACCCCTAACCCTGAGGGTATCCCTTAGGGAAGATTTTTCAATAAAGTGGGGAGTGAGAGAAATAGGTGTATTCGTTGTATTTTTTCTTACCGTGGTGGGTTGGCTTTTCAGTAAGCAGATATCTTCCTTTCTCGGAATAGGAAAATATACGGACAGTATCATTGCCCTCTTTGCTGTTATTTTCCTCGCTTCCCTCAGACTCATAAGCTGGTACGATATAAAGGAGAAGACGGATTGGGGGACCCTTTATCTCTTCGGCGGGGGGCTTGCATTAAGTAACATTCTAAAAGTGTCTGGGGGTGCGAAGTATCTTTCTGATATGGTTGCTGATATGCTCGGCGGACTCCATCCCTTTTTTATAATTCTTTTCTCCGTTTTATTTATCATCTTTATGACTGAACTTATGAGTAACACCGCCACAACTGCCATATTTGCCCCCATACTTCTTTCAACCGCTCAAGGTTTGGGTATTCCTCCCGAGGAGCTTATAATACCTACAGCCCTCGCCGCTTCCTGTGCCTTTATGTTACCCGTTGCCACCCCTCCCAATGCTATAGTTTACGGAAGCGGTTTTATAAAGCAGACGGATATGATTAGGGCGGGCATATTGCTTAACCTGTGTTTGGGCACACTTATATCCCTAATTGCCTATATTATCCTTTGAGGGTTCCAAGAGGTTTAAGTTTTGCAACTATGGTTGCTATACCTACCTCTTCCACCACCCTCACAACCTCCGTTACATCCTTATAGGCTTGAGGAATCTCTTCCATTATTGTGCCTTTACCCCTTGCAACAACCACCATGTCTTTGATAACCCTTTCAAGGCCTTGTTCCTTAACAAACTCCTTTGCCTTTCTTCTTGACATAAGTCTTCCCGCTCCGTGACATGCGGTACCAAAACTTTTTTCCATTGAATCTTCCCTTCCCACGAGCAGGAATGAAGCCCTACCCATATCACCGGGAATAATTATGGGCTGACCCGTTTCCCTGTAAGCGGGAGGTACTTCCGGATGTTTGGGGGGGAAGGATCTTGTTGCACCCTTTCTGTGAACAACTACCCTTTTTGTTATATTCCCTATCCTGTGTTCTTCCACCTTTGCTATGTTGTGCGCATGGTCATATATGAGTCTGTAACCCAACTCCTCCCAGGATATTCCGAGGTACTTCCTTATAGTATCCGCGGTCCTGAAGCCGAGGATCTGTCTGTTGGCAAAGGCGTAGTTTGCCCCTCCGCACATGGCTTTGAAGTAATCCTGACCCTCCTGGGATTTAAAAGGCATGCAGGCAAGTTGCATATCCGGAAGAGTTATACCGTATTTGCTAAGGGTGTTTTTTGCTATCTTGAGATAATCAACGCATATCTGATGACCGAAACCCCTTGATCCGGAATGAACAGTTATGACCACCTGATTTTTCCATATTCCCATCTTTTCCGCTATTTCTTCATCATAAATTTCTTCCACCTTCTGTACTTCCACAAAGTGATTTCCAGAACCGACCGTCCCAAGTTCATTTGCTCCCCTCTCGTAGGCATGCGGGGATATAACATCGGGATCCGCATCCTTAAGTGCACCGAAGCTTTCTATATGTTCAAGATCCTCCTCCGGACCGAATCCCATTTCTATAGCCCACCTTGCCCCTTTTATAACAAGATCTCTGAACTGATCCTTTGTAAGCCTTATACCGCTTTTTGACCCCACTCCTGCGGGTATCTTGTTCAATATTTCATTCATTAGGGGCTTTATAACTTTCTCTATTCTTTCCGCGTCAAGATTCGTTGCTATAAGTCTTACACCGCAGTTTATGTCGTATCCCACACTGCCCGGGCTTATTATCCCCGTTTCTACATCCGTTGCCATAACACCGCCTACAGGAAAACCGTAACCCACATGAACATCAGGCATCACATATATGGCTTTTTGAACACCGGGGAGGGTGGAGGCATTTACCGCCTGTTTTATGGCATCATCTTCAAGCTTTTCGTAAAGTACATCGCTTAAATAAAAAACAACTGGTACCCTTTGCCCTTCAAATGTTCCCTTTTCTATAATGTAAACATAGTCATCAATCTTTTTAAGAACCTCCTTCATTTTACCCCCTCTCTGATCATTAAATATTCCGCCACATAGGAAAAGTAAGGTACATCTTTGTCCGCTATCTCTTTGAAGATGGTGTAAGCCTTCTCTTTATCCCCTTTTTGCTTTAAAAGTAATCCTTCCAAGAATCTTGCAGAAATCTTATTAAATGCATCTTCTTTGATTATCTTTAGACCGTTAATATCTTTCTTCTCGTAAGCAATCCTCTCCGCAAAGAGGTTTTTAATATCTTCATCTTTAAAATTTTTGTATATTATTTCCGCAATTTTGTCTTTGCCTTTGATATTATCAATTAGCAGTGAATATGACTTCCCAAATAAAGCCATTTTTCTGTTCCCGTAATCCTTTTCAATTTCTTCTATAAGCTTGAGTCCCTCTTCATACTTTCCCTCTTTAAGATTTTTTGCCACAAGAAAGACCTTATATGAAAGCTCTTCCCTTTTCTTCCTCTCTTCAGATTGCCACCATTTAAATCCTATGTATCCGCCCAGTAGAAGCACAATACCTACTATAAGGTAGGAGATGTATTTTCTGTCTGACTCCATGTCAGTAATTATATTTTATCCGCGGATCATTTGTAATATACTTTTCTCAAGGTGAAAAAGGCTGTTGTTATAACAGGCGCTTCAAAGGGTATAGGCAGGGAGTTAGCTTTTATTTTTGCCCAAAAAGGTTTTAACTTGGTAATTGCCTCAAGGAGTTCAAATCTCTTGAAGGAGTTGGGAAAGGAGATTGAGGAAAAGCACGGTGTTAAGGTACTTGCAAAACCAACGGATGTAGGGAAAAGGGAAGAATGTAAAGAATTGATTGATTATGCGGTTGATTCTTTCGGAAGGATTGATGTTCTCATAAACAATGCGGGTATAGGTCTTTATTCCCCGGTGGCGGAGATGAAAGAAGAGGATTTGGAAAGGGTGTTTTATGTTAACTTTTTCGGAAGCTTTTACTGTACAAAATATGCCCTTCCTTATATAAAAGAAGCAAGAGGATCTGTTATAAATATTTCCTCGGTTGCGGGGCTTATTCCAGTTCCCTTTATGGGTGGGTATTCCGCTTCAAAACATGCCATGAATGCCCTTTCTTTTACTCTTGCTATGGAAGTGAAGCGGGAGGGTGTACATGTTTTGACTGTATGCCCTGGTGTTATAAACACGGAATTTGTAGCTTCATCCCTCGGTCATTACAGACCAAAGTTTAAGGTAAGGGGATCGGATCCTTCAAAGCTTGCTATTAAAGTGTATAAGTATTATGAGAGGAGGAAAAGGATGCTTATATATCCTTGGTATTATCACTTGTTAGTTTTGTCCTATAAAATGTTTCCCTCTATTTATAGAGCTATCTCAGTAAGATCATGGAAGAGAAAAGGTTAAAAAACCTTTAACAACCCCCTTATCTTATCTTCCCATCCTTTATTAACAACCACCCACCTGTTCAACCTCTTTTTCCTCTTTGTCGGCTTCTTTGTATTGTAGTGTGCTCCCCCACCTTTTCTCCTCATAATCTTTCCGCCTGCGGTTATCTTAAATCTCTTGGCGACTGATCTGTTTGTCTTCATCTTAACCTTAGCCATGGTGCTACCTATTATACAAAACTTCACGCCTGTTTTACAAAAAATCTTACCCTTCTTGTTAGTTTAATCTTTAAGGAGGGAAAAAGATGAAGATTGCATTGGTAATATTTTTATGCCTCGCATTAGGCTTCGTAACCTTTGCGGGGGAACGGGAATACACTTCAATGATGATAAAGATAAAAGGCTTTGATGAGGAAAAGGGACTTGTGATTATTGAGCCGTCTTCTGTATGCAAAAAGGCAAAGTATGCCGTCTTTGCGAACATGAGTGTAACGGAGGTGAAAAAGTTTGCTGAAGAGATGGAGGGAAAGAACATAGGTATCTTTGTTGAAAGATGCGAAGAGATATTAAAGATAGCTCCCGTCGGTAGGCAGGGGGAAAAGGAGGTTTTCTGAAATGTGGTGGATTTTATTTTTTGTGATTATAGGTTTGTTAATTGGCAGGAGTGAGGCGTCTCCTGTTATGGACAATTACTGTTCCGTACCCGTTACTATGGGAAGGGTGGTTAGCCCTAATATATTGTTTGTTATAGATGTTTCCGGATCTATGGGGTGGGCTGCCTATAATCCAAGGGCTAACGGTAGATTTTGGTGTTTGGATTCTGTTGATGGATGCGGACATTACGATCCAAATGCGGTTTACGAGGGCTACTTTATACCTGATAAGGTATATATTTACGATAGCGGAAACGGTTATTGGGTTGAAGCTCCGCCGGGAACAAGTCCTGCCAGCTGTCCCGGATCCGCATTTGATACATGGTTTGGGTGGATAATTTATGTCCTTGATACGAGCCAAGCTTACACGGGTAGTTGTTTAAACTTCTTGCTTATGTCAAGGATAGATCTTGTAAGATGGGCAATAACGGGAGGTATGCCCTCTTCGTGCGGTGGTGTTAACGACAACGACTGCGCCCCCGAGTTGTTCTATAAAGGAGTTGATAATAACAATGCTGCGTGTGATACAGAAGGGTGTATTCTACAAACCTCCTTCTCCGGAGATATGGTCAAGGTACCCTGGTCACGGATATTTGACGCACTTGTTTACCGTATGAAGGAGATGTCCGTTTTACCGAGATTCGGTGTTATGTTTTACAGCGATGTTGGTGTCAGGGATGAAAAGGTTTACATAGGAGATTTTGTAAGCAATAACAGTATAGATACAGAATTTCCTTACAAAAATCTGATAATGCATATAAACGGTATAGATGTTTGGGGAGGTACCCCTACTGCCCCCGCCCTGTGGGATGCGTACAACTACTTTGCTCAGAATTCTCCAGAATACAACGGTTTTCAGCCTCAAACGGGAACAGGCAATGAGTGGAAGAATCCAATTTACCAATGTTTTGATAAAAACGGTGACGGGTCATGTCAGGGTTCGGAGTTTGAAAAAGTACCATGTGCAAAGAACTTTGTGATACTTATGACCGACGGACAGTGGAATATAGGTGGAGATCCTAATAGTGTGGGTTTAGCTTGTACGATAGATAGGGGATTTGAGTCTCACTCTGCTGATCCGGTTGTCCCCGCCTACTGGCTTCATGCCAAGGGGATGACAAATGCTATTACGGGAGATCAGATAAGTATAGAATCAGTTTATACAATAGGTCTGTGGCTCGGCGGAACGGGAGAGAATTCCCTTAAGCATGTTGCTATCTACGGATCCTTTGATACTACGGCTAATACATGGCCCGGGGGTACAAGTGGATATCCCATGGATTCTGGGTGTTGGATAGATGACTGCACCATATATGGGGACGGGACCGCGGACGGGGATGACAAAGGAAGCCCCTGTACTCCGATTCCCTCTTCCTCTCCGGACTGGGATGAAGACGGTGACGGTGTGCCTGACACCTTTTACAATGCAAAGAACGCCTTAGAGATAAAGAACTCAATGGAAAGGATTATACTTGATATACTAAAAAGGGTTTCCGCGGGTTCGGGTGTTGCGAGCCTTTCTTCCAAATCGGATGTATCTTCGGTTATTCTCCAACCATACTTTTATCCCTTTTATCTTTCTCCCGATAGCGCAAGGGTAAGATGGATAGGCTTGTTAGAGTCCTTCTGGTTTGATATAGAGGGCAAATTCAGGGAAGATACGGTAAATCCTTTAAAGCTTGATATTGATAAAGATTCGGATTCTTTTAACGAGGACAGAGTATTCTTTATAGAATATAACGAAGCAATAGGACCACATGCTTTACTTGTAAACATGGATCCAGACGCCTCGGGTCAAAATCAATGCCAGTTTATTGATAGAAAAAACCTTTACGAGCTGTCAAGCGTGGTTGATTTTGCATGTAAACTTGCAAGAACTGATGCTACAGAAAGAAATATCTATCTAAATGACGGAAGTAATTCACTTCTGAATTTTGACAGTTCAACCGCTACCACGGTTGATTTGCTCCACACAATATGGAGCGGTATTGATTCCTCTGTTACTTCAACGGATGCTCAGTGTATCATAGATTATCTTGCAGGGAAGGATACTAATTGTGTAACCCCTTATGCTCAGAGAACGAGAAAGTTTAATATATTTGGATTGTGCGGTGTTGATGAGGTGAATATATGGAAGCTCGGAGATATCATAAACTCCGCTCCCGCCATAGTGTATTATGAACCCAATAACATATATCACAAGAGATACTTAGATAAATCTTACCGTGAGTATATTGATTCAACCGCTTACAGGAACAGAACTGCCTTTGCCTTCGTAGGAGCGAACGACGGTATGCTTCATGTTTTCAGGGTGGGTTACATAAAAGAGAATAAGTATTGTACGAATGATCCTTCCAAATCATGCAGGATAAGTAAGGAATGCGGAAAGGGAGGTTTTTGTGTATTTGATCCAAATAGACCCATTGAGCTTCAAAACTCTGTAAATGACAGCGGTACAAACCTTGTGGGGAGGGAAGAATGGGCATTTATACCTTACAATGCACTGCCCTATTTACTGTGGTACGGTCGTAAAGATTACTGTCATATACATACGGTTGATTATGTGTTTAAGATAGTTGATGCCTCAATAAACGGACCTTCTAACGCGGGTAAAACATCATCAAGTTGGAGAACACTTCTTATAGGAGTAATGGGTTACGGTGGACAGAAGCTAATAGTGGGAGATTCCAATAATAATGGTATGTGTGATCCAGGTGAAACTGATTGTAAAGAATTTTCTTCTTCCGTCTTTGTGTTTGATCTTACCGACTGGCTTGATGGTAATGCTACCGAACCGACCTTGTTGTGGGAAAAGCCTCTCCCCGATGCCACCCTTACTATATCATCACCGGTAGTTATAAGGAGAGGCGGGAAGGATGTTAATGGTGATTGGTATATAGTAATGGGATCTGGACCGGTTGATCCGCATGCGGAGGAATTTGTAAGCGATCCCAAAATCTACTTCATAGACTTAAGAACCGGTAATATAGTGAACCAAGTTTCCGTTCCTATACCCAGTAACCTTGTTGGCGCTGCTGTTGGAAATATTAGAGCCTTTGATATGGATAATGATTATCAGGAGGACATTCTGTACTTCGGAGTTTATGGAAAAGAGGCGAGCGGAAGGCAGTGGGGTACACTTTACAGATTCCATCTTATTCAGAATGTAGGTAGCTATAAAGCTATATCTTCTCTTAGTTCAACAGACATCTCTGAAGTTATAGCCCTTTCCGAGTTCTGCCAAACCAATTACTGTCCTACTGTTTTTGCCGCTCCCGAGCTTGCGGTTGATGTTTCCGAACAGACGGGTCAGGAAAGGCTTTGGGTAATATTCGGCACGGGTAAGATGTTGAATGATGATGATAAAGCCACAAAGAGGAATCTTTACAAGAATTATCTTATAGCCCTCGTGGATGAATGTTGGAATCCTTCCACATCCGGATGCCCTAAAACCTATTCAAAAAATGACCTTAAGGATACTACCAATATAACAGTTACCGTTGACCTTACCTCTTCTCAGGTAAAGACCGAGGAAGTATGTTCATGCGGGACGGTGTGTGATCAAACAGGTGACAATTGTACCTCCTCATGCAGTCTTGAAACTGTCTATGTGCAGGTGGGTAACCCCACAAATTATGTAAATGATGTTACAACGGAAGGGTATGCGGGCTGGTATATTGAATATGAGGGGAGGGTTGTTATGTCAACGCCCGTGCTTGTAGGTAATATTCTTGATTCCTTGTCTTATGAACCTCCGGGTAATATATGTGAAGGCACTGGTTATACTTATCTGAATATACTTAATTACAAAGCTGGAACCGCTCCGCCCATACCATCCCTTATTACACCCGAAGGTGTAGGTGTTAGCGGTGGCACGGGAGAGATAAAAGGCGGTGGCGGGGGTATACCTTTGGGTCCGGTTCCTCCGCCTCAAGGTGGAAAGGCTATGGAGATAAAATCTTCAAAGAATCCGAAGAGATATGAAAAGATCATTCAGGGAATAATCCTTGAACAGCAACTTATGGAAGGAGGTAAGTTTACCTTATGGTTAGAAAGGTAAAGGGTTTTACCCTTATTGAACTGCTTGTAGTAATAATGGTGATATCAGCCATGACACTTATGGCAACTGTTTATATATATCAACTGAGGATTTCAACCGCTTTAAAGGAAGCTGTTAACAAAATAACGACAGATCTTAGCTATGCAAAGACCATGTCCGTTGCCACCGATTCAATTTGGGGTTTGTGCTTTGTTGATTCTGACGGTGACGGGTACTATGAATATTACAGGTTGGTTGCGGATAAGGGAGCCGATGGCAGTGTCTTGACAGCAGATTGCACCTCTTCCGATTCCGAAGATATCATAAAAGAAATATCAAATATACCTGCAAATATAAATTTGACTGTATCCGGAGGAATTAGGTTTGTGGGTTTTTCCAAAAAAGGGACAACACTTGTTGATAATGGTAGTACCTACTCTAACTGGGCTGTAAGTATAAGGGTTCAATCTGCTCTTGATACGAGCAAAATCATGGAAATTGATATAAACAGAGCAGGGAGGATAAGGTTCGGATGGGCAAGGTAAGAGGTTTTACACTTATTGAGTTGCTCGTTGCAATGTCTTTGCTACTTTTTGTTATTTCCGGATTTATGATAGCCATGGCAAATTATACCCTTCTTACCGTCAGGGCAAAGACCTTTGAATATGCGAAAGATTTTGCGGAGAGTGTTAAATATACAATTGACGGTATGTCTTCGGATCATCCGCTTTTTAATCCCTTATCTTTTCCTACGGGCAAAGACTGGGATGCTTCTTACTGTGATGTTGCGGAAATTGCCTGCAGTTTTGAGGTAGATGATAGTGATAATGATTTAATACCAGATTTTTATGATCCTCTGAATGGAAAGAATGAGTTGGGTAACACAAATTATGCAACATGGCTGAGGGTATATCCTTCAAATGATGGGTCATGCCAATGTAACGGAGGAAATTGTCCTTCAACCTTTCCATTTAAATGCGGAGTAAAGTATGGAAATACGGATATATACCTTGCCTTAACCGTGGCAAATGTTATGAATGTAAAGGATCCTTCGGAGGTGTCCGCCAAGGCTATAGGTGTGATTGTTTGGTATTTTGAACACAGAAGCGGGAAGTATAAGGAGATAAGATCGGTGATGTTTAAAGGTATTGAGGGTAAGCTATGAAGGGGCAGAAAGGATTAACTCTTGTTGAGCTTCTTGTCGCCTTTATTTTGCTTGCCCTCGTTTCTGCCATGATATACAGGGGTTATGTTACCATCTTGAGGCATACCTCAGACATATTTTATGTGGCTAAGGATGAAAGGGAGGTAAGGACATTCATATATCAGTTGGTAAAAGATGTAAAGGCTGTGGGTTTCGGAGCAGGTAAAAATGAAATAGATAATACCTTGAATATACAAGGTGTTTTAACAAGCTGTCAGTTTCCTTCGGGTAATGTACCAGTCATAGCAAGATGTCCGGAATCAGGTGGACATGATCAGCTTTTTATGTTAAGTCTCGTTTCAAGGGATATCCTTGAATCGGGGTGCTGGGGATTTGTGGACGCAAATGATTGTTTGAGAGCATCCTATGTTGATGTGCAAAGTCCCCAGAGTAATCTTTATACGGATGCATGTGATCCCAATATAAACCCTGATTACCCCAAGGGTTGTAATATACTTAGTGTTGATTCTCTCGGCAGAAGGTGTGCAGATATTCTTTACAATAACAGGGCTACCGTAAGTAGCAGTAGATTTCTTTTTATTGATCAGTACAGATTAATAAGGGGCGGTAATTTGCTTGCAGGTGTATGTAATCAGGACAACGGATGTCCTTATCCCCATATAAGATGTAATGGATACGGTAATACCCAGTTTATATACTTCGGTGATAATAATTTTTCTTATCCTGATGATTTCTTGGTTAGGTATTATCTCTCTTCAACAAATGTACCTGATGAATGTGCACCCAATACCTTTAACCTTAACAGGCAGATAAACGGCGGTGTTGCTCAACCAATCCTTTCCTGTGTTGCTACCTTTTTTGTCTATTACGGTGAAGTAGATGATTTCGGAAACATGAATTATGTAAGTCAGTTAAGTACCACAAACAATGAAGGATTAAGGAAGCTTAAATCGGTTGTGCTGTGTATGGCTGTTCAGATAGGAAGGTTGAAGGCAAAATCTCAAACTAACACCCTCCAATTCGGTGGTAAGTGCGGTAATGTTACCCTGACATTTAATGATGAAAGGAGATTTTACAGATGGAAAATTATAGAGGAAGAGGTGCCTATAAGGAACATAGGATCCTTTACTACGAGAAGGTAAGGGGGTTCAAGGTATGAAAGGTTCAAGGGGGATGGCTCTCGTTTCCGCTTTTATAATAGCCCTTGTTGCGGTTATAGCTATAGCTATTATGTACTATATAGTCGGGAGGACCTTCAGTTCAAATACGGTGATAGCCACCTACTCAAGTGTAAGGGATGCAACGGAAGGATGTGTTAAATATGCGGTATCCCTTTTACTGCAAGGAACATTCAACGAAGAACTTGTGGCTCCGGGGGATTGTGTAGGACCTTATGAGATAGCCTATCAGATAAGAGAGGTGGGGCAATATACCATGAATCTTTCTATCTGTTACTCCGCGTATGTGGGTAGAGACGAATCGCCCCTTCCCCTTAAGGGGAATGTTTATACGATAGTGTGTGAGACTAAGGGAGAATTGAGACCTCGTCAAGCAAGTGAGGGTATAAAGACACCCACTGTTTATTCACGCCTTGAGGCGATTTATATTCCGTGAAAGAAAAAAAGAAAAAAAAGGAGAAGAGGGAGGGGGGCACCATGGTAAAGGGTGCAGGACATTTAAATTTTACCAGATACTTTTAGCTCCTGCACCTCTTTAAGTAGATTTGTAACTGTTAAAAAACCCCTCTCAAGATCCTCTGCGGATATATGCTCCCTTTCTGTATGGGCGTCTTCAAGGTTGCCGAAACCAAATACTATGCATTCAGCACCCTTTTTGTGGTAATTTACAGCATCTGTCCACGAAGGCATTACCCCCTCCTTTGGATCTGATTTCATCACTTCCTTAACACTCCTACTGAGTATATAATACAATTCTCCTTTTCTAAAGTCAACAAAATTTTCTGCATCTTCCCTTTTGTATGTTAGTGGAGCTGGGTAGGACTTTATTATATCCTTTATCGCCTCTTCTATATCTTCCCACCTTTCATTCCTTCTTATTTTTACTTCCAGAAGGGCTTCACATTTTTGGGGTGAAAGGTAGTACTTGTAACCTCCCCTTATTTTGAAAATGGTTACATTTCTGTTCAGTTTTTCCTCTATGCGGAATACTACATCCATCAATCCCTTTATCGGGTTGTAGAATCTTTCTGCTGTGGAGCCGTGAACCGGTTTGCCTGTGGATGTTAGGGTAAACTCAAGGGCTCCTTCCTGGGCGGTACACAAAACGCCGGATGTGGGCTCAAGAACAAGACATTTATAGCTATCATCAATAATTTCGGAAAGTTTTTCCGATCCCAATGCGGAATTGTTTTCTTCATCCACCACAAAAGCCAATGTTACGGGCAGATCTCCGAAATTTTTTAAAAACTCCTCAACACTTATTAATGTGTATGCTATCTGTCCTTTTACATCATTTGCTCCCCTGCCGTACACCAGGCCGTTTATCTCCTTCGGTGTTGTTGCATCTCTCATGGTTATGGGCGGTACAGTGTCAACGTGGCATGATATTAAAAACTCGGAATTTCCGCAAATCAGGTTGTAACTGTTTTCGGTTACTGGCTGTCTTTTTACATTTAACCCCATCCCTTCCAATCGTTTCTCAAGGTATTTAAGAATGTCCCTTTCCCTCCTGCCGTAACTCGGGATCTTTATAAGTGTTTTTAACTCTTCAACTATCTTTCTTCTTATATTATTCATATTAATTTCTTACTATAAACGGAGTCATAAATATAAGCAATTCCACATCTCTCATTTCTTTCCTTTGCTGACCGAAAATCCACTGGAGTATAGGTATCCTTACGAGTCCCGCTATGCCCTCTCTTGTATCATTATCGGAGGAATCCAATATACCTCCTATAACTATGGTTTCCCCGTCATTTACTATAACCTTTGTCTGAGCTTCTTTTGTGTTAATAGCCGGACCTTGGGCGGTTTGTTGCCCGAGGGTATCGTGTTTGAGCGATATATCAAGCAGTACCCTTCCGTCCGGTGATATGATGGGGGTTACATTAAGCTCCAAGGTTACCTCTTTAAACTGTACATTGGGTATTGCGGTACCCGCGGCTCCTGCTGCAGCGGTTACATAAGGTATTTCTGTTCCCTGTTTTATAGTAGCTTTCTGACCGTTTACTGTTACTATGGAAGGTTTCGCAAGGCTTTTCACCTTCAAAACCCTTTCCATTGCGGAAAGTCTTAGATTAAGAGCATTTAATGCACCCTGTCCGTAAGTGAAAACTGCTATACCGCCAGGTGTTGGTGAAAGACCAGGTACCGGTAATGGAGTTAGAGTTGTTGAAACACCAAGGTTTGAACCCACACCTCCTTCCCAAAATCTGGGTACTGAGTTTTGGGAGAATATGGCTGACCAATTTATTCCGAGTTCTCTCAAGGCTTCCTTTCTTACTTCAACAACCCTTGCCTCAATCCTGACCTGGGGGGGCACATCACTTATATAGTCCTTGAATTTTTCTTTTATCTCCTCTATCACTTCTGGATAATCCGTTATCATAACCGCATTAAAATCTTTCAGTATCGGTACGGGTGTGGGTTGAACCTTTTCGTTTTTCTGCTCCGGAGTTGTAAAAGCTCCACCGCTAAGTATGAGACCCGCTTCTGATCTTATTGGTTCTATCATCCGTATGAACTCTTGAGGGCTTATGTATTTCAGGTAGAAGATCTTTGTAACGGGTTTCCTTTCCGCTGGTGCTTCTACAAGGAATTTGCTCAAGGTTTTCTCATAGAGGGCGAGCTGATCGGGTGTGTCGGTTATAACGAGTGCATTGAAGGTGGGAGATTCCGTAATCACGGTATCTCTTGTTGTAAGAGGTTTTAACATACGTTTCGCTTCTCCCGTACTAATGTTTTTAAGATAGAATACCCTTACCTCCGTAATCTTTTCCTTTTCCTGAATAATCTCCTTCCTTACTATTTTCCTGTAGTTTTCAAGTAATGGTTTTAGCTTTTTTACCCTGTCCGCTTCATCCCTTATGTATATGAATCCGAGTGTTCTATCAATGGTAACTTCCGCTACGGGACTCAGCCTATTTCTGATAGCCCTGAGCAGGCTTTTAATATCCTCATCCGAGAGATCTTCAATGTTCTGTGTGAGCTCTTCCGCTTTTGTTATTTTATAAATGTTTTTGTTAACAGGTACGGCTATAAGATCAAATTCCCTCAATATGATGTTGAAAGCCTCTTCCACTTTGACGGGCCTGTATATGGACACGCTTACTTTCTTACCCAGCTCACCTGATATCTCCGGATCTATTATTATGTTTTTCTTTGAAACTTCGGAGAGAGTTTTAAGGACTATTTCAAGTTTTACATTTTCAAATTTCATTTCCTTTATGGTTTGTGAACCCGCGTAGGTGAAGAAAATGATCAAATAAATAAAACTAAGATAAAGAACCCGCCTCATCTTCCTTTCCCTCCTCTCTCTTTCTCAAGCACCTTTGAAGGATTCCTTCCTATCTTAACCAATTTAACTTCCCCTTTGCCTGCTTCAAACACTATATAATTCTCGTTTTTCCCGTTCCTTTCAATAACTATATAGCCTACCGCATTTTCCATATTAATAAATGGATCGGCACTAAGGAAGGATATTGAAAGCCCCAGCATTAAAAAAAAGAGTCTCATAATGCACCCTCCTTATTTTCTTTTTTCTGAAGGATTAGAACAAGCACCACATCCGCCTTTATTATATTATCCTTTGAGGGTTTCATGGAAAGGGAGGAAGGATAAGAAGGTATGCCTTTTTCTTCAAGCAACTTCATGAATCTGAAAATATTTTTAGTCTTACCCCTGATGGATAGCTTTAATTCAGATTTATAAAATTCAACACCTACAGGTTTTTGTTGTTGTTCTTGTTGAGGCTTTTGCGGGCTTCTTCCTCTGACAGGTCTCCTCGGCGGAGGTCTTCTTGCCTGCCTTTGTCCGACTTGTCTTTCAGAGACTATCTTCTTACCTTCAACCGTTTTTATTTCGTATATAACCTTTTGGGGCTTTGAAAATTTGGCATCAAGCAATGCAACTTTGCTTATCTTTGAAAGACGGTATATGTTTTTCAATACTTCTTCAAGATCCTCTTCCGTCGGTATTTTACCGACTTCCTGCTGTAGTTCTGCAAGAAGTCTTTCCTCTTCCTGTTTAAGACTTTTGATCCTTGCCCTCAGAGGTTCAAGAATTTTGGGATTCGCCAGTTTTTTAAGATTGTTTATTTCCGATTTTAATTTATTCTCCTGTGCCTTTAAAGTTTCTATCTCGTCCCTTGTGGGGGCTATAAGATAGTACCAAATTACTCCTATAAGTAGTAGGGGAATAATGGCTAAGACAACCGTTTTTTGCCACGGGGGAAGGGCTGTCCATAATGCTTTAAACCTCTCCATCACCTTACCTCTCCCGCCTTTTCTTCCTTAACATGTATCTTCTTTTTAACTTTAAGAACCGAAGAGTAATATGCTACTCCAAATCTGTTTGTTTTTCTTGTTACCCTATCAAAGTAAACCGCGTCAAAGTCAAACTTGAACCTGTCTATCAAGCTGTTTATGGAAGGTATATCAAAAGCTGATATCCTTCCTTCCATGTTTATTTCTTTTAAATCAAAGGACTGTTTATAAAGGGTAAGCCATACGGTTGAGGGAAGGTTTCTTATATATAGATTTAAGTATGTGTTATATGGTCCATAGAAACCTTTCAAAGCCATTATTACGGTTTTCTTTTGTTTTATATTGTTTATTCTGGATACCAGCATGTTTATTTCCTGCTCAAGTTTTTTCTTTTCCTCTTTTATCTTCTTTACCTTCCTGTTAAGCGCCGTTTTTTCTACTTGAAGCTGTTGAACTTTCTCTTGGAGCTTGTTTCTTTCATTGGTCAGTATAAAGTAGTATATAACCTCACCCAAAAAGGCAATGCTTATAATAAGGGCAACTCCGTAGTGGATATACTCCTTCCTGAAAAGATTTTCTACCCTTATACCCTTAAGGGCTTCAAGGCTGACCGTCGGTACCGATATTCCCCTCCTCTTTTCCTCCTTCTTTATCAGATTTATCTTTATCATTCCTCCAGCCCCCTCACTGATAAAATATATGGAATAAAAAAGTTAGGCGGTAGTTCTTCAAGGTCAAGTATCCCCAAAACGGGCAGATTTACCATAATTTCTTCCATGGCTTCCTCATCTGCTATTATCGGTCCCGCCACATATATATTTGATAGTTCGTTTATTACTACCGTATTCCTTGTTTCTATGACGAAGGAATTGAATATATCCTTATCCCTGTTGTCCATATAGTACTTGTAGTTGAAGTTTATCTTGTTATAGGAAATTCCGCCTTCTGAATAATAGGCAAGGATGGCTTCATAATAATCAACATAAAGTATTGAGAAAGGAACGGGAAGCTGTTTATGTAAACCGTAGTTAATAATGGATATTACCTCATAGTCAACGATGCCTATTTTAAGACCTGCACCTTCTATTATGTCTTTTAATTTGTTTATAAAGTCCGTTCTTGCTATAGCTACAACCACCCTTATGTATTTATCCCCCGGTTTGCTTTCCAAAAAGTAGTAATCATGAACCGTATTTTCCTTTATCTGGGAGGTTTCAACATTTATAAACCAGTTCAGGGCTTCCATAAGGTCTTTGTTTGACATCCTTGAGGGTAGCTTTTGAAATTTGAGCAAGCCTTCGTCGGCAGGAACACAGGTTATAACCGTACTCCCCGATAGGTTGTATTTACTTGCTATTTCAGTGAGTTTCTTCTTCTTTTCCACATCACTGAGATCCTCCCACATCTCTTCAATAGGGGGGAATACAGGTTTTTCTTCCCTGTTGAGCTGTAACAACCTTAGAAATTTGTCCGTCATGTGGATGGAAAGACCCGATGTTGTTTTTTTCTTAAAGGATAAGGAAGGGAGGCTTATCTTAGGAAGTGTAAGTTTCATTTTAAAACCCCCAATTTTTTCTCCATCTCAACAATGGCAAGGGTGGTTTTTAGAACAGAATCGGGATTAAGGGATATGCTGTCTATTCCCTGTTCAACGAGGAATTGGGCGAATTCAGGAAAATCGGAGGGAGCCTGTCCGCATATTCCCACCTTCTTTCCCTTTTCCTTTGCAACGCTTATAAGCTGGGAAATTAATCTCTTAACCGCCTCATTCCTTTCATCGTACAGGTGTGCAACGAGACCGGAATCCCTATCTATCCCGAGTGTAAGCTGGGTAAGATCATTTGAACCTATGGAGAAACCGTCAAATATCTCCGCAAAGTGATCCGCTAAAACTATATTACTCGGTATCTCCGCCATTACATATATTTCAAGACCGTTCTCACCCCTTTTAAGCCCGTATTCTTCCATAACCTCTATAACCTTTTTGCCTTCTTCTGGAGTTCTGCAGAAGGGAACCATTACTTTTACATTTGTAAGACCCATCTTGTTTCTTACCCTCAGTATGGCTTTACATTCAAGGGCGAAAGCTTCTTTATAAATATCCGAATAATATCTTGAAGCTCCCCTCCATCCGAGCATGGGATTCTCTTCCTTCGGTTCAAAATGTTGACCACCCAGCAGGTTTGCATACTCATTTGATTTAAAATCCGAGAATCTTACTATAACTGGGTTGGGATAAAATGCTGCTGCGATCTTTGCTATCCCGTAGGAAAGCTTTTTAACAAAATATTGTGCTTTGTCATCATACCCGAAGGTCAGACTTTCTATTTCATCTGCTAATTCTTCATCCTTTTCCTTTAATTCGTCAAACTTAAGGAGGGCTAAGGGATGTATTTTTATGTAGTTTGCTATTATAAACTCTTCCCTCGCAAGCCCTACGCCGTCATTGGGTATAAAGGAATTCCTAAAGGCGGTTTCTGGATTTCCTATGTTCATCATTATTTTTGTCTTGGGTTTAGGCATATCCTCAAGGTTTACCTCTTGAACTTCGTATTCCACTTTTCCCTTATATACATAACCTATTTCACCTTCCGCACAGGATACGGTTACTTCCATTCCGTTTTCAAGGATCTCGGTTGCATTTCCTGTACCTACTACCGCGGGAATACCGAGCTCCCGTGCAACTATGGCGGCGTGGGCGGTTCTCCCACCCCTGTTTGTTATTATGGCGGACGCTTTTTTCATTATGGGTTCCCAATCGGGATCTGTTATATCGGTTACGAGTATTTCTCCCTCTTTAAAATCGCTTGCATCTTCAAGATTATAAAGTATCCTAACCCTTCCTGTAGCTATCTTGTCCCCCACCGCTATGCCAGATACTATCCTTTTCTTTGCCCTTTCCTCCTCATCCTCAAGTATATTCCATATCTTAAGAATTTTATTTTCTTTTCTTGAATGGACTGTTTCCGGTCTTGCCTGGACTATAAAAAGTTCTCCCAGTTTCCCGTCCTTTGCCCATTCAATATCCATGGGGGTCCATTTCCCCTTTTTCTTTGAATAATGTTCTTCTATCATAATCCCCCACCGTGCCAGTTTTAATATTTCATCGTCACTTAGGGCAAACTTTTTCTGGTCAGTTAAAGCCACATTTATAATTTTTGTCCTTTCTTCTTTTGCTCCGTATACCATCTTTCTATCTTTCCTTCCGAGTTTCTTCTCTATAATGGCGGAATATCCCTGCATTAATGTGGGTTTGAAAACCATGTATTCATCTGGGGTTACAACACCCTGCACTATTAACTCACCAAGACCGTATATTGCATTTATAACTACAACATCCCTGAACCCCGATTCCGTATCAAGGGTGAACATAACCCCAGAAGCTCCGAGATCGGATCTTACCATCTTCTGTATTCCCACCGCTATACCCACGCTGAAGCTGTCAAATCCGAAGGATTTCCTGTATGATATTGCCCTGTCGGTAAATAGGGAAGCAAAGCACTTTTTAATTGCTGTTAATACATTTTCCGCGCCCACCACATTAAGGTATGTTTCCTGTTGGCCAGCAAAGGAGGCATCTGGCAGGTCTTCCGCTGTTGCAGATGATCTTACCGCCACATCCGCTGCGTGCATGCCGTACTTTTCAGAGAGCTTTGAATAGTACTCTTTTATCAGCTCCTCAAGATCAGGGGGAAACTCTCCTCCCTTTATAAGTTCCCTTATCAAGTATGCCTTTTTGTGGAGATCCGCCACATCATCATAATTTATAGTTTCCAAAATATCACCTATTTTTTTCTTGAGATTGTTAAATTCAATAAATCTTTCATAAGCCTTTGAGGTTACAACAAAACCGTCGGGGATGTTTATTCCCATCGGACTCAGATTTCTTATCATCTCGCCGAGAGATGCATTTTTTCCTCCCACAAGGGGTATGTCTTCTATTGTTACATCGCTTAGCCAGAGGACAAGGGATCCTTTATCCATTACAAACTACCTCCTTGCTGACTATTTGATCAAGATCACCGAATCTCATAAATAATTTTTTTATTTTTAATAAAAGGGCAAGTCTGTTATTTCTTAAATTTTCATCCTTTTCCATTACAAGCACTTTATCAAAGAAGTTGTTTATATAGGGAACCATCTCGTGCAGATCAAGGATATCTTCCGCATTAAGTTTATCCTTAAGCTTATAGTAAAGCTCTCTTTCTGCTTCTTCTTTGAGAAGCTCTTCCTTTATTTCTTCCTCTTTGAAATTCTTAGGAATTATCCTGCTTATTCTTTTGTAAGCTTCAACTATCTCTTTAAACTCTTCCCTGTCTTTAATCTCCGTCAGCCTTTCAATTTTTTCCTTTATATGCAAAGGCACAAGAGGATCAGATACGGACATTACGGATCTTACCACATCGTAAGGGTAATCTTCAAAGAAGGCTATCGTTCTTTGGAGTGTAAATTCTTCAAGTTCTTGTGGTACTTTGGTTATATCTCTTATATTTATATCCCATTTTCTGTCAAATATTATCCTGAGTATCCCCGCAAAGGCCCTCCTCAAACCGTGAGGGTCAGAATTTCCCTTTGGTGTTTCACCTACGGAGAAGTAGCTTATAAGGTTGTCCCACTTGTCCGCTATGGATAATACTGCTCCTATGTCAGTTCGGGGAAGCTCATCGTCGCTACCCTTGGGTTTGTAGTGTTCGTATATGGCTGTTGCCACCTCTTCATCTTCACCCTGCCTCAGTGCGTATATGTACCCCATATAGCCTTGGAGTTCGTCAAGCTCCTTTACCATTTCCGTAAGCAGATCCGCCTTGGATAAGAGAGACGCCCTTTTAAGCTTGTTTATCCTTTCTTCATCAAACCCCAACTGTGTACCTATCTTCACAGATATGTCCTCAAGTCTTTTTACCTTATCAAACATGTTTCCTATCTTTGGATGTTGGAGGATACCCTTTAATTCCTCAACCCTCTTATAAAGGGGTACCTTTAAATCCTCATTATAGAAGAATAGGGCATCTTCAAGTCTTGCTTTTAATACCCTTTCATACCCTTTCCTTATGGCATCTGTGTTGCTACCGTTATTACTTACCGCTATGAAGTAGGGAAGTAAATTTCCATCCTTTCCCTTTACGCAAACAAATCTTTGGTGATGGGCGGATACGGTTATTATTACCAATTCGGGGAGATCAAGATATTTGGCATCAAATTCACCGCTTATTATAAAGGGATATTCCACAAGATTTGCCACCTCCTCAGGAAGACCTTCAGGATATGCAGGCACACCCCCCAGCCTCTTACTCTCTTCTTCTATTGACTTTTTTATTAGATTCAATCTCTCTTCAAACGACGGTATGATATTTGCTTCTTTCAAAATGGATTCGTAATCTTCAACCCTCTTGATTTCAATTTTGTGCGGGTTTAACAGTCTGTGTCCGAGTGTTTCCCTTCCCGCCCTTATGTTTCCCACCTTTATATCTATAACCTCTTCGTTGTATAAAGCTACAATCCATCTTATAGGTCTCGGAAATGTTATTCCCGATGAATCCCACCTCATCTTTTTGGGAGCGGGTACAGATCTTATAATCTCTTCAATGTTCCCCTTTATTCTGTCAATGGGAGATTCTCCTTTTTCTGACTTTTCTATTGCGGTATATTCTCCTTTATCCCTTTTTACCTTTATAACATCCTCTATTTTTGCATTATTTTTCTCCAAGAATTTTGTAAGTGCCTTTGTTGGATTTCCTTCACCGTCAAAGGCTACATGCCAAGGGGGACCGTATATAATAACCTTTTTGCCTTCTATTACTTCTGGAACATTTTTTAGAATAAAGGCGAGTCTGCGCGGAGTTGAAAACTTTATAACTTCTTTTGCTTCCGTTAATTCTTTTAACTTTATCCCTATAAATTCTGATAAACTATTTATAACAGATGTTGGAAGCTCTTCCGTACCTATTTCCAGGAGTATATTTTTCATACTTCACCTTTTTAGATATTATTTTATAACAGCATGTTAGACTGTAGCAACCTTGAGAGGATAGAGGAAAGAATAACAAAGGCTTGCGAAAGGTCAGGAAGAAAAAGGGAAGATGTAATTCTTCTCGGAGCTACAAAAACTGTTAAACTGGAAGTTATAAGACATTTTTACAGGTGTGGGCTTAAAGTATTCGGTGAGAACAGGGTTCAGGAGTTTTTAAAAAAGTATGAGGAATTAAAAGACTTAAATATAGAATGGCATTTTATAGGCAGATTACAAAGTAACAAGGTAAAGTACATCATTGATAAGGTTGAACTCATACATTCTTTGGATAGGGAAAGTCTTTTGGATGAAATTGAAAAAAGGGCAGGGAAGATTAATAAGATACAAAGGGTGCTTTTAGAAGTTAATGTAGGGGCTGAAGAAACAAAGGGAGGTGTTTTACCCGAAGAAGTTTTTAGTTTTACGGAAAAGGTATTAAGCAGGAAAAATATTTCCCTTGAAGGTTTGATGACCATACCTCCCTATGAGGAAGATCCAGAAAAGTCCCGTAAATATTTTGTATTGCTAAGGGAATTAAAAGAAAAGATTGAGGAAGAGTTTTCTTTAAAGCTTCCCCACCTTTCCATGGGTATGTCCGATGATTTTGAAATTGCCATTGAAGAAGGAGCTACCATAGTAAGGATAGGTACGCTCCTGTTCGGTGAAAGGAGTTAGTCCATTTTTTCCGCAAGATAATCTGCAAGGTGTTTAACTTGTTGTGTTTTTGAATGTTTAAGTGTACCGTCCCTTAATTGTAGGACACAGCCAGGGCATGAGGTCAGTATAATATCCGCTCCCGTGGATTTAAAATCTTCCATCTTTTCCTTGAGGATATCTTCGGACAATTTCGGGTTTTTGACGGAAAACAGACCAGCAAATCCACAACAGGATTTAGCCTTTTCTGCCTTTATAAGCTCATCACCTTTTACCTTTTGAATGCTTCCGTAAAACACATCCTCATCTACCTTCATGGCGGAGTAGGAA
>JALWBR010000033.1 GCA_027037055.1 Aquificales bacterium
AACATCCGAATATCAGTATGAGTATCTGTATGATATGTCCCGTAATCTCATTTATGAAAGGATAAAGGATAAGGATGGCAATATAAAAGAGGAAAGAATATACATCTACATACCCGGTATGCTTGACAGACCTGAAGCAATGATCCGTGAACCTCTCCTTCCTTACGGAAGGAGCTTCTGGTAGGGAACTGTGCCCCACCCAGAAGACCCGCATGGGGATTCCTGCTTCAACGAGGGATGGCTAACTACCTCCCTTGAGGTAGCCCCGCCAGTGCCCTCTCCACAGGCGTAAGTTCGGGTCGCTCCGACCCTACCGCCCTTGAGGCGGGTGAGACCTTTCTTTAGTATGTTCACACTCGCAGTGTAATCCCTGTCCATTACTACCCCACACTCGAGACACCTATGAAGCCTTTGAACTAAAGTCTTCAGAACCCTAAACCCACATACAGAACAATCCTGAGTTGTGTAGGATGGGTCAACCTTCACCACCCTTGCCCCTGCCATTACAGCCTTGTAGGTGACAAAGGTGATGAGTGTCCCCCATCCTGCATCAAGTATCAGCTTCGCTAAATTGCTATCTTGAACAAGCTCCCTTATGTTCAGATTCTCAAAACTTATGTGGTCGTAATTGTTTACAAGGTGTCTTGAGAGCTTGTGCAAGAAATCTCTCCTTGCATCCCTTACCTTCTCGTGAACCTTAGCTACTCTCCTCTTCTGTTTCTCCCAATTGTTTGAACCTTTTTCTTTCCTTGAGAGTTTCTTTTGTTCTCTCTTGAGCCTCTTCTCAAGTCTCTGTAAAAACTTAGGGTGCTCTATGAACTCTCCCTCTGAGGTGGTAGCAAGATTCTTTACTCCAAGGTCTATTCCTACAGCTCTCTCCTGAGCTTCTCTCAATATCTCATCAAGTTCCACCTCTGTTGTTATGCACACATACCACTTCCCTGATGGCTCTCTCTTGATAGTGACTGTCTTTGCTCTTTTCCAGTATATCTCCCTGTGTAGTCTTATCTTGAGCTTTCCGAGTTTGGGAAGGTGCAGGTATGCAAACCTGCTATTCTTTTTCTCAAGTTTGACAACCTCTACGAGCTTTCCTTTCTGCTTCATCCACACCTGCGGGAAGGTGAAGGAGTTGTATTTAGAAGGTTTCTTTTTCTTGGGATACTTGGCTTCTTTTCTGAAGAACTTCTGAAAAGCGTTATCTACTCTTCTAAGGCAGTCCTGAAGGACTTGAGAGTGAACAAGTTTCAGTGCTGCATCTTTCTCCTTGAGCTTGGGAAGAGCATTTTGCTGGTCCGAGTATGTAATAGTCTTGCCTTTCTCTTTCCATGCTCTTTTCCTCTCTTCAAGGGCATAGTTGTAGAGGTTGCAAAGAATGTAGAGCCAGTTTTCCATTTTGTATTCCAAGAGGGCTGAAGGATAAGCTCTGAACTTGTAGGTCAATAAGAACTTAGTCTCTTCCTTGGCTCTGGACATAGCGTTTTACATCCTCCAGTTTTACTTGTCCACGTGGAACTGGAGATAATAGACGGAATGACAACCCTTGTCTAACTGGTATTCCATAGCAATAATATATGGAAGAATTGATCTTCTGTCAACGCCCTGCACAACCCTCCCTTACGGAAGGGGACTTAGGGCGTAGAGGATACGTATAGGGAAACTGGAGATGGTTATCCGTGTTATATAGCTTCATACTTTTGTCCAAAATTTAGAGTACCCGATTTTTTTAAAATTACTGACAGCTGGGAGGATTGTGTTAGAGAATGTTCACAAATACTCTACAGAGTAGAATGCACAAAAAATAATAGCAATATAGAAGCCGCACTGATGTATACTTCTGAACACATATATTGCTTTATTAACTGTGCACTAAATCCAGAAAGCCCGTTTGACATATTTGGAGATCCACTTATGGACTTTGATATACCATGGGGAAATTAAAATATTTCTTGAATCTATACATCAAGTTGTATACGAGATATTTATTATACATTCATTTCAAATCCTGAGGCTGTCCATGCCCCATAGAGGTCTAATTATAATTTAATTATGGGAAAAGAGTATAAAGATAAAAAATTTGAAGAAGATTTTAGAACTTTAAGAGATGAGGTATTGATTTTACGTCAACTTGTAGGGCTATATAAGGCAATATTTAATACTGAAAATGAAAGGATTATTAATGAATTTCGAAATTTTTTCAGAATTATTCAAATATCAATTACAGAAAGTGTGATATTGAGAATAGCTCGTTTAATGGACCCTTATAAACAAGGAAGTTATAAAAACTTAACATTAGAAATCTTGATCAAGACATACTTTTATAAAATTCAAAATGATTCAGAAAAAATTGATGAGTGTGAAAAGTCATTCAAGGCTATTAATGATAAATATGAAAACTCTATTAAAAAACTAAGAAACAAACGAATAGCACACTTTGATTATAAAAAAGGATTGGGTATATTCAAAGAAATTAAAATAATATGGAAAGAAATAGAAGAAATTTTAGAGGAGATAGAGAAAATTATAGCTCTATTTCAAGAAGATTTTGATTTTAGGCAAGTGTCATTTACTATACTAAAAGAAATAAAAGAAAAAGAAATGGATTACTTGTTTGGATTCATATTAGCAAATAAACAAGTTTTAGAGGAATTAGATGATTTAAGAAAGGGGCTGCTCAAAGAAGATAAAGAGGTTATACTGAATTCAATCACAGAGACTTTATATAGATGTTCGGGAAAGCCTTCAAAACATATCAGGCATCTGAGAGAATTTCTACTTGACGAATCATATATGAATAATTCACTCTAATTGAGAAGAAGTAAAACCTGGAAAAGAAAAATAGAAAAGTGAAGAGAAACATAAATTGGACATTCAAATAGTAGAAGCTGATCATCTTTTTTCACCTCCTCTGTAGAAGAATGGATCATCCGGATTCTTGTCCTTATCCAAAAGATGTTTTTCTTTCAAAAATTGTCTTATAGCCAATTTTTGCCTATCGTCTAATGTAGTAACGACTGGTTCATTAGATAATACTTCATTACATCTTTTTTCTAAAGTATCTACATCTATAAAATCTTTCAACTGATTCAGATTAAGTTTCCAATTAATTTTAGCTACTCTATCAGTTATCCCTGCCGATCTGGTTTTTTGCAAAAATTTTGATAGAAATATCGGTAGTTTTTCATCTGAAGCTACCACCTTACTTACCCAATCCCTTACTTCACCTTCGGTTCCCCATTCTTTCCAACAGTCCAGAATAGATAAAAGAAAAGGGGTATTTAACAACCTGCCCTCTTTTGCCGACTCTTTTATCTTACCCAATACTATCTCTTGCAGTATCTCTAAATGATCTTCATTCAGTAAAACATCTTCATTAGGTGTTTTAGTGCCTCCATATTTTCCATGTTGTTCCCAAAATGATATTAGCTCTTCAACCATCATAGAAATTGCCTGTCCTTTCTCAAAAGCATTTCTCAAGATTTCAAATCTTTCATTCTTATCGTTATATCTCTGTAAAAGTTGCCAAATTATTCTCTCCATTCTAATATTGTTTCCCCAAAGAAGGAAACCTGTATCTTTATCTTCTGTAATTATGAATTCGTCACCCGCATCAAAGAAAGTTTCAATTACAACGGGAATATGATCTCGCGGAATTTTAGAGATGTAGTCTTCCATTCTTTCGAAAAACACACTGAGTTTTGCAGAACCGTCAGAGCGCTTTTGCTTGATAAGATATTTTAGATATCTGCGAAATCTCTCCTTATCGGGAAGAGAATTCAAAATGATTTCCATTTCAGCTCTAGATAAGTCATTAGAAGGAACAGAATAACAGAAGAACCTTGGGAAAAATTCTCTATAACATACTCTACACTTTTTCCTCCATTCCTGCTCCCAATTGGGTCCGTAATGAGTGTTTCCCCAAACACCTTCGAGCTTAGGAAATAATCTCTTTAGCAAGTCTTTGATACTTTTTTTAAGGTCATCGGGAAGGCTTAAGCTAGATAGCCAATTTCGATGAAATTGTTCTAAAACTTCTAGATCCTGTGAACCATATAAACTGCTATCACTATAGCCACAAAACATATCAGCGTTATTTTTTACCACTTCATAAACCTCTGGACAAAAAACACGAAGAGTTTCCATAGCGATAAAATCTACGGCATTGACTTCACCCTTTACAGAAGGGTAAGTTACTCTTATAGCATTGGTTAATCTTTTAATATCTCTAACTGTATTGATAAACGAATCAATACCATCCCAATACACATTTCCCCAGTAGGTACGGTCAAAAAGCTCTTCTGGTGTTCCAGATAACACCGCTTCAAGCTCTTCAGACAATATTTTTCTAAGAGTAGTTTTGTCAACTAAAGGTAATTCTATAGGAACTTGAATAATTTTCTCTAAATAGCCTTCACCTTTCCCTTCCTGCACTTTCTCTAAAGCTCTAACTACTACTTCTTTATCGAAGGCAAGGATATACACAGTATTTGGGAAGTCAGCAACTGCCTTAACAATTGTAAAAAGCTCTCTTATCTCATCTGCTGTAAGTCTATCAATGTCATCAATTAAAGCAACTATTTTACCTTCAAATTTTTCCAGCTCATTACAAATTTCTTCTTTAATCTCTTCGACAGTTTTATCATTTAATGTATTAAATAGATTGTTGAGTCCTTCAGCAACATCTTTTGCAGATTTTAGAGTTAAAGGTAAGCCTATGTATAAATATGAGATGATAGGAGCAGAAGAAGACAGAATACCTAAAATTCTTGAAAATATTTTCAGGTGTTTGGTTACTTTCTCTAATTTACTACCGTCTTTACCTAAAGCTGCATTTATAGTGTTGAAGAATTGTAAGAGTAAATTTTCTTTACCGCTGAACCACCATGGATTGAATTTCACAATAATTATGGAATCATCTTTCTTGAGATAGTGAGCAAGAAAATTTAAAAAGGTGGTTTTCCCAGAGCCCCATCGACCACATACAGCAAAAACAATGCTTTCTTTTACTTGCATGTTTTTTATAATGTCAGCAATCCTTTTTGCAAAAGGTGCAAAACCCAATTTATCCTGGTCTGGAGATTTTAAAGATTTATCTGTAAGAATTATCTTTTCCTTAGCCACGGCTTTATTACTCCTACACCATTTTCAAGGTAACAGCGGACATTCCACTTAACTCGCCCATATCCAACTGTTCAATCTGGGAGATATACGAACTGTTCGTATATGCTCTATCTAATAAATGTTCAAAGCCTTTGCCTATCCAGTAGATATTTAGTTTTCTCTGCACCAACTCCCCCATCCTAAGCTTACCTAGCTCTCATAAATATGTTAATTATCGCTACCTTAAACATCAACTCTTTCCTTTATATTCAAGTCAATCAGCATTTTTCCTATTCTTATGATCTGTTGGTTGTATTCACTCCAGTCTCCATAGTTTTATCTGTTTTACATTAGCCTGGTTCTTGGACAAAGCAAAACACATTTTAAAGCTGAATCATCGATTTGTTCAGATTTAAGTTTTATTCTTTCCTTTTCTGCTTTCTTCTCCAAAGATTCGTTTGTGTAAGCTATTAATAATATATATGTAGTGTCAGTTGCATTGAAATCTTCTTCGCATAGTATAAGAATTTGCAAATCTCCTTTCCTTAGTACTGAGGCTCCTTCCATTACCCCAGCCAATTCCAATAACATATCTCCTAATGTTTTATTTTTATCGTTTATTTTGCATTTTTTTCTAATTTTTTCTTCTACAGCATTTTTTGTATCCACACAAGTTTGACGGGATTTAAACTTCCCAATACCCCTGATTTCATATACTTCTTTTGAAGTAGGGGAAGCCAATACAATATAGCTAGATAAAATTTTCAAAGGAATGCTAGGTTTAACTATATATCCATGTTCTTCATCTGAATATTTTACTTTTGAGATTATTTTCAAATTTGATAATTTTTCACCAAGAAAGAAATAAAGTATAAGTTCAGCAACTATAGCAATTACGGCCAGTAGAAAGATTACAAAAGAAATACCTAAGCTCACATGCACTCCCTTATATTTCGGTTTAACTTTGTTTCTATTTTAACCCACGGAAGTATAAGGTCAACACTCTATAAACCTAAAGTTTTGCAAAACTTTAGTAGGGATTAGATATTAATATTCAGTTGATTTGATTCCTCTTTTTTGTCTTAATTCCTCTAATATTTCATTCAATAATATTTTGAGTATGTTAACTTAAGAGAGGGTAAAATCAAGGAATGAATGCCACAGAGCTTGTTAGCCAATTATTTGATAAAGCCTATCACTGGCACAAAATACCCGCAAATGTCAAAATAAAAGCAGTAGTTCTTTACTTCAGAGGTCTGTATCTGCGAAGTCTTCAAAAGTACTTATCAGACGAAAGCTACCATGTAAACATTAGGTTCTTTTATATCAAGCATAGACTCAGGGATTTTTACAAGAAGTTTCCCTGGTATTCTAAGTATGAGACTGCCTGGACCTGGCTCGTTTCTTTAATTACTCCCTATTTTCTACTGGAGTTAAAAGTTGACACGCTCATATAAAAAATATTCATTTAATTATATATGTGGAGGGAAATATGGAAGCGAGAAACAGGAGCGTAAAAGATTGGTTTGCAAAAATAAGAATGGGCCAAATCGTATTGCCAAGCTTTCAGCGTTTTGAAGCTTGGGGATCTAATGAAATTGCTACCTTTTTGACCAGTATTATACGTGGATTACCAGTAGGTACTGCATTAGTATTAGGTGTAAGTGGCAATCCTCTCTTTAGATGGCGTACCATTAAAGGGGCTCCTGAACCAGAGGAAGGAATAAATGAGTTACTGCTTGATGGACAACAGAGGTTAACTGCTCTTTGGAGAAGTTTGAAAGACGATTATCCAGATAAAACTTTTTTTGTGGAATTAGAACCTGAAAATGAAGAAGAACCAAGAGTTGTCTACGTGGCAAGGTGGGAAAAGAATGGAAAAAGATATCCCTTATGGGCAAACAATCCAGACGAGTGCTGGAAAAGGAAATATATTCCTGTCAAACTCTTAGATCCAGATAATGAGTATGAGTATCTAAAATGGGTAGATGAGGCAGCCCAAGATGATTTAAAAGTTGCTCGTGAGATTGAAAGAGAAATATACAAACTTAGAGAAAAAATAGCTAATTATAATATTCCATATTTATATTTATCTGATAAAACAAAACGTGAAGTTGCGATTGATATTTTTATCAAGTTAAATACAAACCTTGTTAGACTTACCCCTTTTGACATTATTGTTGCTGAAATGGAAGAAGAAACAGGAGAATCCTTACATGAATATGTAAATGCTTTTAGAAGGGAAGTTCCACGCATAGAAGAATATACGGAACCTTCAACCTTTATATTATCTGTAGCATCTCTTCTTCAGGATAAACCTCCCAGCCAGAAAGGATTTTTTCAAATAGATTTTTCCAAATTTATTGAAGAATGGAATAGTATCGTAGAAGGTAGTAAAGCACTAACTGAATTTTTGGAAGAAGAGGGAGTATTTGATAATCAAAGACTACCAACTGAAAGTGTTTTAGCTCCATTAGCTGCTTTATGGACAGAAGCTCCAAGGGAAGGAGATCATGGTGGTAATACCAGAACAATTTTAAGGAAGTATATGTGGAGAGCATTCTTTACTAACAGATATGATAAATCCGTACCAACTGCTGTATTCCAGGATTATAAGATACTGAAAAAAGTATTGAAGGGAGAAGAGAAACCAGAAAATGTTCCTATATTTGATGAACAGAAATATCCACTTCCCACAAAAGATCAATTAAAAAGCGCCAGATGGCCTAAGTATAGAGATAGACTTAGCAGAGCTATTCTTCTTTTATCAATTAGAGGCGGAGCAGAAGATTTAGCTAATGGTAGTAAAATATCTCCAGAAAACATAAAATATAGAGAATACCATCATGTATATCCTGCTAAATGGATTAAAGAAAACTATGGTAATGAATACGAGGAAAAAGCCAATATAGCCCTCAATTGTATACTTATAACTTGGAAAACGAATAGAATATTATCCTCTAAAGATCCTTTAACCTATCTAAAGGAAAGGTGTAATGCAAACTTTATAGGTGAAGAAGAAATAAGAAGGAGACTTAAAACACATTTCATAGATTTTGAGTATTTAGCTAAAAACAACTATGATAAATTTTTAGAGTATAGAGCTGAAAATGCTGAGAATGCGATTAGAGAACTGTGTATAGGTAAAAGTTGGTTACCATAAGATCATATCAAGATAAATCCTCCAAGGTATAGTAAAGGGGAACAGAAATTCTGAGAAAGATTGAAATAGTTTCTTATTTGGTATGTCATAGAAATTTTTTGTAAAGGCTTTTGGTCTGTACTTGATAGAAAAGTTACCTCTCTGAAAGTTGCATTAAAAGATATATTATATATCTGCGGGGGCGGGTATAACTAAATTGCTTTGTCCAACAAAGCCTTCAGCTCTACCCAAGGCTCCCTATTCCTTAAGCCTCTTATACTCTCCTACCCACCTCATAACATCCCGTTCAGTAGAAACATATTCACTATTCCCACCTTGAAAACTATTTCTCTCTTCATGTTCTCAAACCTCAAATTTGACACATATTCCCCAAACCATCGCTTTAATACCGAAAAAAAGCTATCCACAAGCCATCTCTTTCCATACCCAACTGCCCTCTTCCACTTTCTTTTCCCTCTAACAGCATCCCTTGGAGCATTTCCCCTTATCTTAGACCCCTTCCTCACAAGCATCGCTGCTTCTATCCCTTACTTGCGCAAATACCTGAAGAACTCATGACTATCATACTCAGTATACGTTATAACCTTGTTTATCTTCTTGCCCTTAGCTTTCTTCTTTGCCCTCCCTATAAGTCTCTTTGCCTTCTGGGAGTCATGTACCTTCTCATCCGTTACCTCAAGCTCTATCACCTTCTTCCTCTTCAGGTCAAAAGCTACGTGAAGCTTTATCCATTCTTTCCTTGATCTCTCTCCATGCTTCTTCCTGAGCCATTCTCCTCTATTGGTTACCTTGACCCCTGTGGAATCAAGGATTATGACAAAACCATCTGGCAGTTCCTCTGGGTCTGGGAAGCTTTCCAATCTTATGTCCATTTTTGAAAACCTATAGTGCAGGGTTCTGAAGTTAGGAACCTTCACTCCCGAAGATGAGAACAGCCCTTTAGCTAATCCTTCCATTTGTCTGTAGAGTAATCTGAGTGCGAACTTGATAAAGAAGAGCATACGGATTAGGAACTCAGGATAAGTGAAGGATATACCCCTTTTCTTCTCTTGCTCATGAAATCCGAAAGCTTGGAGGCTTGTCAGTAACTCTGCTCTCTTGATCAGCTGGTTATTATATTCTTTCCAGTCCCTTCTCATGGGTTATTATTTGACAATACTTCACAAATTCTATTTTTTCTTTCAAAATTTCCACACTTCTGGGTAGCCTGAATTTCCTTTATATGGTTTCTGAGCTTTTTTCATAAGCTATTTCTTGTTCTTACTACCGTCCAAAATTCCGAGCGTTCAAAATTCCGCAACAGCGTCCTTCTTTACCTCACCCACTATATACACAACCTCCGAACCGTCTATGCCTTTGAAAGAGTAAATGTTTCCTTCTATTTTTTCTGCATACTTGGGAAGGAGTGGAACTTTGCCTTTGCCTCCGGGCAGATCTACCGCATAGGTGGGTATGCCCATACCTGATATCTTTCCTCGTAAGAAGTCTATTATTTCAAGTCCTTTATCTATTGTGGTCCTGAAGTGCATAACTCCTTTAACTGGATCACAGTGGAATAGGTACTGGGGCTTTACCCTTATCCTTAAAAGTTTTCGGAATAGTTCAAGCATAATATTTCCGTCATCATTAATACCCTTAAGGAGTACGGTTTGATTATTGACGGGTACACCATGTTTTAAAAGGTTAAAAACCGCTTCCTCCGATTCTTCCGTAACCTCCTTGGGATGATTGAAGTGGGTGTTTACCCAGACAGGCCCGTATTTTTCAAGTATCTTAAGCAATTGCTTATCATAAAACCTTTGGGGCAATAAGACAGGCAACCTTGTTCCGAACCTTATAATATCCACATGTTTTATGCTTCTGAGTCTTTTAAGGATATACTCAATCCTTTCATTATCAAGGATCAATGGATCACCGCCCGATATAAGCACATCCCTTATATCCTTATGTGACTCTATATACTCTATCATTCTGTCTATCTCTTCTTTTGTAAAAGCCCTCTCACCTTCCTTGAATATGCGTTTCCTCATACAGTGCCTGCAGTATGTTGCACAGGCTGTCGTAACAACCATCAGTACTCTGTCCCTGTATCTGTGTGTAAGCCCTTTTATTTCCCTTTCTTCATTAAAGGGATTCTCCTCGCCATATCTTTGAATATGGGGATCTATCTCCTCTGGAGAAGGTAATATCTGTTTCCTTATGGGATCTTCAGGATCACGGGGATCGGATAAGGAAAGGTAGTAAGGTGTAACCCCGAAAGTATAGATCTTTGAAACCCTTAATACCCACTCCCTTTCTTCCTTTGAAAGGTTAAAGTAATCCGCTATCTTTAAAGGATCCCTTATCCTGTTCCTTAACTGCCATTTGTAATCCTTCCACTCTTCTGGCTTTACCCTTCCAAACATATCCTGTCCTTCTTTACATAATCCCTTAAAGCTTCCGGTACTTCAACGCTTCCATCCTCAAGCTGGTAATTCTCAAGGATTGCAGCGAATGTACGCCCCACAGCAAGGCCGGAACCGTTTAGCGTATGCACAAACCTCTTTCTACCCTGGGAATCCTTGAACCTTGTGTTCATCCTCCTTGCCTGAAAGTCTTCACAGTTTGAACATGAAGATACCTCTCTGTATTTATTCTGAGAGGGAAACCAAACCTCTATGTCATAGGTCTTTGCAGATGAAAATCCGAGATCCCCGGTACAAAGCTCAACAACCCTGTAAGGTAAGCCGAGAAGCCTTAATATCTCTTCCGCATCCCTTGTTAAGGATTCAAGCTCATCGTAGGATGTGTCAGGATGAACTATCTTCACAAGCTCAACTTTATCAAACTGATGTTGCCTTATAATGCCCCTTATGTCCTTGCCGTATGATCCCGCCTCCCTTCTGTAGCAAGGTGTATAGGCGGTAAGATATATGGGAAGATCCTCTTCCTTCAGAATCTCTTCACGATAAAGATTTGTAAGGGGTACTTCTGCTGTGGGTATAAGATAAAGCTGATCCCTTTCGCATACATAAAGGTCCTCTTCAAACTTGGGCAGTTGGCCCGTACCCTCCAATATCTCTCCTCTTACAAGATGGGGCGGTAGAATTTCACGGTAGCCTTTTTTAGTATGTACATCAAGCATGAAATTTATCAACGCTCTTACAAGTAAGGCGCCATCACCCTTAAAGATAGAAAATCTGCTTCCAGAAAGACGCGAAGCCCTCTCAAGGTCAAGAATTTCCAATCTTTCACCTATTTCCCAATGGGGCTTAGGCTCAAAAGTAAACTCCCTCGGCTCTCCCCATCTCCTTACCTCAACATTATCGCTTTCGTCCTCCCCTATCGGAACACTGCTGTGGGGAATATTGGGAATCCTTAAAATAAGGGATTTAAGATCCGTATTCACCTTTTCAAGTTTATCTTCCAATTCCTCTATTTTAAGTTTTATATGCTTTACTTCCTCCTCAAGACCTGATGTATCCTTGCCTTCCCTTTTAAGTCTTCCTATTTCTTTACTTTTAACATTTCTCCTATTTCTTAATTCTTCTATTTCCCTTATAAAATTTCTTCTTTCCCTGTCCCGCTCAAGGATCTCGTCAATCAAATCCGCATAGGATTTGTCCCTTAAAGATAATCTCTCTTTAACAAAATCAGGATCTTTCCTTATAAGCTCTATATCTATCATGATGACTTTCTGACCACCTTGTGGATGGTGTCATCGCCTATATCCCACCTTTTGATTGCGGAAGACTCCCTTTTGGAAAGGGGTATATCCTTTTCTTCTATTAGATCATAAAAGACCTTTCCACCTTCGGTTGTTATAAGCAATTCAACTTTTTCTTTAAGTGGAATAATATCCGCCACCCTGTCTCTTGTTCCCTTAGGCAGAATATGAACTCCCTTTACATATCTGCCCATACGCGGAATCTCTTCACTTACTATCTTTTTAACCTTTCCGTGAGAGGTTATAACAAGAAGATAGGGTTCGTCTTTTAGGATCCTTGCTCCCACTACCTCATCTCTATCCTCTATCTTGATACCCTGAACTCCTCTCGTACCAGGCGTTGCGGGAGGCACCTCACCTACGGGAAATCTTGCCACCCTGCCCTTACCAGTGTATATAAGAATATCCGCATCATGATAAGATTGGGCTATGCTCCTTACCTCATCACCTTCCGTAAGCTTTATTATGCTAACTCCCTGGGCTTTGTATTCAAAATCAACAAGGGGTATCCTTTTCACATAACCTTTCTTCGTAGCCATTATAAGCCTGTCCGCAAACTGCTCCCTTATAAAGGCACCTATGATGCTTTCCCCAGGCTCTTTCATTCTTACCTTAGTGCCTTGAAGGGCATGGGAACCAGCTATCCAGTAAACCCTTCCCCTGTTTGAAACAAGGAAAAGACCTTCCGTAAAGGGAACATCAAGTACATTAACTACCGGCGATGACTCCTCCGGTATCTCTTCAAGGGGAAACACTTGACCGTTTTCAAGAATGGCAACAAGCATTGATCCTTCTTCTATGTAACCCTCTATGCCCTCTACAAAGGTTTTTCTCGCATCCCCGTGCTTCTTTATAAGCTCCTTTGTCTCCTCAATAAATATCTTCACCCTCTCCTTCTCTTCCGCGATAACCTTTCTGTAATAAGCTATCTTCTCTTCAAGTTCCTTTTCTTCCTTTTCAAGCTTTTCCCTCTCCAAGGAAGTTAACCTTTGAAGCCTCATATCAAGGACAGCCTGCGCCTGAACCTCCGAAAGATCATAACTTTCCATAAGCCTTCTTTTAGCCTCCGCTCCGTCCCTTGACTTCCTTATCATATCAATAACATTGTCAAGATCACCTATAGCTATCAAAAGACCCTTTACTATATGTAATCTGTTTTCCGCCTTTCTGAGGTAATATTTTGTTCTTCTGAGTATAACCTCCAATCTGTGTCTTATAAATTCTTGGAGTACCCTTTTTAAGCCCACAAGCTTAGGTTCGCCATCTATAAGGACAACCAAGTTAACCGGAAAGTTCTTTTTAAGCTGAGTGTATCTGTACAGCTTTTCAAGAATTTTTTCACCCTTTGCCTCCCTTTTAAGCTCTATAACTATCCTTATACCTTCCTTATCCGATTCATCCCTGAGATCCGAAATCTCCTTTATCCTACCGCTCCTTACAAGATCAGCTATCTTCTTTATAAGATCCGCCTTGTTTACCTGATAAGGTATCTCCGTTATAACTATCTGCTCCCTGTTTCCTTGAAGCTTTTCAACATGCGCCTTGGCTTTTACTTGAACAGTCCCCCTACCGTATTCATATATCTCTTTAAGCTCGTTGGCATTCTCTATAATACCTCCAGTCGGAAAGTCGGGTCCTTTTATAATCTGTAACAGCTCCTCAAGGGTTGTTTTAGGATTTTCCGCAAGTTTTATAAGTGCCTTGCCTACCTCCCTCAGATTATGGGGAGGTATGGATGTAGCAAGACCCACAGCTATACCTGTTGTGCCGTTACATATAAGGTTGGGAAACTTTGACGGAAGTACTGTAGGTTCCGTAAGGGAATCGTCAAAATTTGGGGCAAAGTCCACCGTCTCCTTGTCAATGTCTTCCAGCATCTCCATTGCGAGTTTTGACAGCTTCGCTTCCGAATATCTCATCGCGGCGGGAGGATCTCCGTCTATACTTCCGAAATTACCCTGCCCTATAATGAGGGGATATCTCATATTGAAGTCTTGAGCCATTCTTACAAGGGCGTCATATACTGCCTGATCTCCGTGGGGATGATATTTACCCAAAACTTCACCCACAACCCTCGCACTCTTCTTGAAGGGCTTGTCTGGGTACAAGCCCATCTCATACATGGCGTAGAGTATTCTGCGCTGTACGGGTTTTAACCCATCCCTTACATCCGGTATAGCCCTCCCCACTATAACGGACATCGCGTAATCTATGTACGCCTGTTTTACTTCCTCTTCTATGGGTATATTGATGATTTCCATGGGGTTATTTATTATACCTTACACCTTTGCGTTGAAAACCATAATTTTCCTTATAAGGGTAGCAGGCTCAACCTCCTTCGGACACACATTATTACATTTGTTACAGGACAAACAATGATATAGAAATCCCTCCTTTACAGCTTCATCATATCTGTTCTCATCGTATTCACGAGGATCAATGAGATACCTGTACATCTTTGCAAAATAAAGAGGACCCGCATACTTGTCCTCAAGCACCTGAGGGCAGTAAGATTGGCAGGCAAGACAGAGAATACAGTCCGCTGATTTTTCAATCTCATCCTCCGTATCTTTATCAACGGGTATGTTCTCATCCTTAGGATTAAGCCATGTCCTGTATTTCTTACCCTTTTCAACAATATCTTCATGATTGACCACCAAATCCTTTATAACTTCAAACCTGTCAAGGGGCTCTATAACAATTTCATCCCTTAGCAAAATATGATCAATAACCGGTTCTTTACACGCCAGCTTAGGAAATCCCATAACTTTTACCGCACATGTACCGCATATTCCCGCCCTACAGAAGTGTCTGAAAGCAAGGCTTTCATCAATATTTTCCTTTATATAGTTTAAAAGGGATAGAACGGTCATACCTTCCTTGTAATCAACCTCATAGGTTGAATATCCTTCACCCCTTTTTACTCTTACCTTAAACTTCATAGTAACAGATAATAATACCACCGCTGAAATTTACAACCCTTTCCATCTGGAATAGAGATCATTTTCAATACCTAACATATCCATTACTTTGCCTACAACAAAGTTTATAAGATCATCCATTGACTTAGGCTTATGATAAAATCCCGGGCTTGCAGGCATTACCACCGCCCCAGCCTTTGTAACTCGCAACATATTTTCAATATGAACGAGGCTGTAAGGCATTTCTCTGACAAGAAGTATGAGTTTAATCCTTTCCTTGAGGGCTACCTCTCCCACCCTGTGTATAAGATTGTAATTTATACCGTTGGCTATACATCCCAATGTACTCATGGAACACGGCGCTATAACAACACCTCTGTAAGAACACAGCGTTGAACCGCTCGCAAGGGGGGAGGAGATATCCTTTTCATCATGAAAGGTTACAAGATTTCTAATTTTTTCAAACCTTTCCCTGCCTACCTCCTCCTCTATTACCCTGTAGCCTGCGGAAGAAACAATAAGATCCACACCTCCTAACCTGGAAAGTTCTTCAACCAATCTTATTCCGTATATACTACCGCTTGCACCGGTTATACAAACAACCGTTCTGCTCATAAAGACTCCTTAAAGAACTTAGCTATTAAGGGAAGAATATTGTTTATAACTTTGCTTATATACTCCTTATCCCTTGACATCAATATTAAACCTATACCCGCCTTTGTGAATCCGACCACGGGAGACAACAGGCCCTTTATACCGAGATTTTCAAAGAGATGTTCTGATATAAGCACTTCAATACCTTCAATCCTTGCTTCCATAAAATCCGGGGGAACAGAATCAAAAAGCGCGACAAATAAAGCCTTTTCATTTGAAACCCTACTAAACTCCTCCTTTTTTATATCTTCAACGCCCTCTGGCTGAAGTGAATGAAATAGCTTTATATAATGATCATCCCCAAGCCCTATTGTATAAATTTTTATACCCTTAAGATCTCCCGTTATATCCCCCTTGCCTCCGCTTTTTTCAACAAGCCTTATATCCTCTATAATCATGGAATCGTCAATGTTCTTACACATATCGTATATATTGAGAAGTGCGGTTGTAACAGCGTTTAACGCCTCCATCTCGTACCCTGTCCTTTCAATTCCTTCAACCTCTGCGATAACCTCTACATAATCTTTGTATGTATTTACATCAATGCGTATATGATCAATAGAAACAGGATGACAGAAAGGCAAGAGTTCTGCAGTTCTCTTAGCTCCCAATATTCCCGCAATCTTTGACGCATTTATAACATCACCTTTCTCTATTTTTCCTTCCGATATTCTTTTTACTGTCTCCTCCCTCAACCTTATCTTACCTACAGCCTTTGCTTTCCTTTTTGTTCTGAATTTACCACCTACATTGATTACCTTCATATTTGTCCTAAAACATTATAATTAAATAGGATGAAGATAGGGGAGTTTCTCAGAGAAAACAACCTATCAAAGGGTGACAATATATCACTGCTTCTCAAGAAGCTTAATATGGGTGATGAAAAGCTACTTAAGAAAATAGAAGATGAGATAGGTGAATCTGCAAAGATGTCCAAATCTAAGGGTAATACGGTTGATCCGGAGGATGCAATAAAAGAGTTCGGAGCGGATACCGTCAGGCTTTATATCCTGTTTACCGCACCCCCTGAAAATGATTTTGAGTGGTCCGAAGAAGGCATCAGAGGCTCTTATAGATTCCTCAACAGACTGTGGGATTTTGTTACCTCAAAGATTGATGATTTGAAAGATGTTTGCTACAGTAGGGAAGAATTAAAGGATGTAAAGGGAAGGGCAAAGGAGCTAAGGTATAAAATACACTCTTGTCTTGACAGATATTTAAAAGACATAGAAAAACGTTACCAGTTTAATACCGCGATAGCCTCCGCCATGACCCTCCTTAATGAGTTAGAGGAATTTGATCCTCAAGAAGAAATAGATAGGAAAGTGCTTAAAGAAGGAGTTGAGATACTGTTACTTATGCTTTCACCCATAACTCCCCATATATGCGAAGAGTTGTGGAAACTCCTTGGTAAAGAAGGTTACATATCAGCGGAAAGGTTGCCCGAAGTATGTAAAGAAGCTATAACGCTTGATGAAGTGGAAATAGGGGTTCAGATAAACGGTAAACTCAGAGGGAGATTGAAGGTTAAAATAGATGAGAAGGAAGAGAATATAATAAGTAGGATAAAAGCGGATCCGAAGCTCGGTAGGTATGTGAACGGAAAAAATATAAGGAAAATAGTGTATATTAAAAATAAGTTGGTTAATCTGGTAGTGTCATGAATGAGGGTAAGGCAAGCGGAGACTTTATAGGTTTGATGGGTTTTATTATAGTGGCGATAAAATTGGCGGTTTTGTCGCTTATAATAGGATTGCCCCTTCTTTTAGTAATAGGCGGTCCTATCCTCTATTTTATGATGAAGTCTAAGGAGGAGAAAAAGGATAATGAATGAAGATGCGGGTCTTTTGCAATTTATAATCGCACTGCTCATTGTTGCAGCGAAAGCTTTGCTCGCAATAATAATAGTGGGCATCCCTTCCCTTATTATAATTTTCTATATCTCCTCTTACATCTATAATAAATTGTTCGGTAAAAAGGAAGAGAAAGAATCTTCTAAGAAGTTGCCGAAGGGATTTACACTGATAGAACTCCTTGTTGTCATAATAATACTCGGTTTGCTTGCAGCAATAATAGTACCGAGGGTTACCGGAAGGGTTGATGAAGCAAAGATAGAAACAACCAAGGTACAGATGAAAGCAATAAAGGACGCATTAGAGCAGTACAGACTTGACAACGGAAGATATCCCACAACGGAACAAGGTCTTAAAGCCCTCGTTGAAAAACCCACCGTTCCCCCCATTCCTCCCAGATGGAAGAGATACCTTGATTCCGTACCCAAGGATGCATGGGGTAATGATTTTATTTACATATCGCCAGGTGTCAATCGCCCCTATGAGCTTAGATCCCCAGGACCAGATGGAGAGGAAGGAACGGAAGACGATATTGATATATGGAAATAATAGAGGTTTCACCCTTATAGAAACCCTCATAGCCTTATCCATAATTGTTATAACCTTTACCGTATTCCTTGACCTGCTTGCAAGAGCAAGATATATGCTTGAGGAAGAAGCACGCAGATATGAAGATATGATCGTACTTGATAACAAGATAAAAAGGGGGGAGTTAAAGGATGTTAAAATAAGGGAAAAGGCGGTTAAAGATTTTCCCGGTTTAAGGGAGGTCATTTACATTTACAACACGGTATCCTTCAAAAGATATGAACAGAGATAATAAGGCTTTTACACTTGTAGAAATACTTATTGTGCTTACCCTGTTCGGTCTTATTTTCGGACTGATAGCCTTTTCCTTCCATAATATGGTAAAGAACAGCATAAATCTTGTGGACCTGGGAGAGGATATAAAAAGTAAGGCAAGGCTTTTTTGGGACATACAGAGGGCTATATTGTCAGCAAAGGATATGTATATTGAGGAGGATGGAGAAAATTCAAGACTTTATTTGGTTACCGCGGGGGGATTGTTTGAAGAGGGCGTGGTTAAAGCTGTGTTTTTTGTTGAAGAGGGGTTTCTTAAATATGAAGAGTTTCCTTATTATTACGGAGATATAAGATATACGGGGGAAGGCAAAATTTATAACCTCGCCAGGGTAAAGGAATTCAGGGTGGAAGCCTATAACGGCAGGAGAAGATTAACAAACTTTAAGGGCATTCCAGAATTTGTCCTTATAAGAATAAACGGTCAGGAATTTACAGTAATCCCAATAAAGTAAGAAGAAGTCTCGGAGACATGCCCATCACCGTATAAAAGTCCCCTTCTATCCTTTCTATGAAGGAAGCCCCGTAATCCTGGATGCCGTAAGAACCCGCTTTATCAAGAGGAGACCAAGATTCCACATATTTTATAATTTCATTCTCTCCAAGCTTTCTGAACTTTACCCTCGTAATATCATGACCTATTCTCCTGTAAGATTTTCCCACCACAGCTATTGCTGTAACCACACTGTGCCATCTACCGGATAGATTCTTCAGCATATTTATTGCATCTTCTTTGTCCCTGGGTTTACCGTATATTTGATTATCAAAGAAAACTATCGTATCCGAACCAATAACTACCGCATCTTTATGTTTAAGCCACACCTTATAAGCCTTTTTAAAAGCAAGCTTCCTCGCATTTATAACGGGATGCCAGTGAACGGGTTCCTCTTTTACATCGGGATCTATAACCTCAAACCTAAAACCGAGCATACTCATTATCTGCTGTCTCCTCTTTGATGATGAAGCGAGTATGTATCGCATCACTTACCTCCGAAAATAAGAAGATAAATAAGATAAGCAATTAACACGCATACAGAACATGCTATAAGAAGTTTAACAACCTTAATCATCTTTTATAATTTTAAGTATATCAATGATAGATAGATTGGTAAAAAAGCTAAAAGGTAAACTTATCCAAACCCACACATCTTGGGTCATACTCCTTGATGATATAGTTTATAAGATAAAGAAACCTGTAAACTTCGGTTTTCTTGACTATTCAACCCTTGAAAAAAGAAAACTTTTCTGTGAAAGAGAAGTTGAACTCAACAGAAGGCTATGCAGTTATATATATCTGGGGGTAGTTCCCATAAGTATGGTTAACGGAGATCCCGATATAGAAAATTCCTCAAACGTAGTTGAATATGCGGTGAAGATGAGGAGAATAGATGATAAAAACTTGTTAATAAACAGGTTAAAGGATATAGAAAGTAAAGAAATTGAAAGGGTAGCAAAAAAAATTGCAAATTTTCACAAGAATGCTCGTAAAACATCCGAATACGGAAGACTTGAAGTTATGAAATTTAATACGGATGAAAATTTTGAGCAGGTAAAACCTTTTATAGGAAAAACTATTTCCGAAGAAGATTATGAATACATAAAAGAAAAAACTAATCTATTTTATGAAAAATACGGGGATCTTTTTGAAAAAAGGATTTCTGAAGGGAAAATTGTTGACGGACACGGAGATATAAGGCTGGAGCATGTTGCCTTTCTTGATGAAGGTATATGTATATTTGATTGTATTGAATTTAATGAGAGGTTCAGGTGCGGTGATATGGTAAATGATATGTGTTTTCTGTCAATGGAATTGGAATTTATGGGCAGAAGGGATCTGGCGAAGATATACGAGGAAGCCTACTTCGGTGAAACGAAGGATGGGGAATTTTACACAGTCCTGCCTTTCTTCAAAACCTACAGGGCTTTTGTAAGGGGAAAGGTTTACAGTTTTATGCTGAATGATCCCCACATAAAGGAAGAGGAAAAAGAGATGGCTTTAAAAAAAGCGAAGGGATTTTTCTCTTTAAGTAGAGAATATGCAAAAGAAATAGGGTAAAATAATGAAGCGGGAGGTAGAAGATGAAGGGCAGGGGCAAGCTATTACTGTTTATAGTTGCGGTTTTCCTATGCTTTAAGTATTCGGAGGCTGTTCCTTCCTTTGCAAGACAGATGAATACATCCTGTAATACATGCCATTCACCTCACAGTTTTCCGTCCCTAAATTCTTACGGTAGATTTTTCAAAGCCTCAGGATACACACAGATAAGACAACCTACCATAAAGGAAGCGGATTTCCTCTCCATACCGAAGGTGCTCAATCTATCAATTGTTGCAAAGCTGAAAGTAATAGGAGAAAGCAGAAAGATAGATAGAGATGAAATTTTTGAAAGGAAAATACAGTTTCCAGATGAATGGGCTCTCTTTGCAGGCGGAAGGGTAGGTAAAAATGTGGGTTACATGGTGGAGGGAGCTGCGAATGCCCTCACCCTACGGATACCTATTGTGCTCGGTACAAAGAAAAATTATTTCGGTATAGTTCCTTATACCACAGATGCCCTCGGTGCATCCACAGTGTTTGAAGTGTTAAATACGGGGGCGGTAAGGAACTTAAGGATACTTGAAACATCCAGTGCAATATCCGCCCAGCAGTATATGGGTACAGCCACACCTGCAACGGGTATAGGGTTTTACTACTACAGCAACCTGTTTTATATAACGGGAGCCTTGTGGGCACCCTTTTACGGCAGGGAGATAACAACACTTGATATAAAGGAACTTTCCAACTACGGACGTATAGCATTTACACCAAATCTTGCGGGCTGGGATGTAGGTGTGGGGTTGCAGTACTGGGGCGGTAAAACGGTTGTCAAGAATAATACAGGGGAAACAATTATCGTAAATTCTCCCCTGGGTAGTATAAGTATAGATCCGGGTGAAGAAGAATCCCTGTTCACTCGTGCCCTCGCATTGGATTTTCAGGCGATGGGCTACATAAGAAACATACCCTTGGGTGTATTTCTCACCTACGGTCAGTCGCCTTTATCAAAGACAGGAGAACCCACAAATATCTTTAATACAAATCCACAGCTTGAAAAAACAATAATAACGGGACTTGTTGAACTCGGTGTAATTCCGGATATTATTAATGTTTCCCTCGGCTACAGAAGGGCAAGGAATGAAGGCAGGAATGATAATGCATATATATTCGGTGCAAAGTATCATCTGCACAGAAATGTTCAGCTCCAGGTCAACTATATATCCGAGACGGATAAGAAGGCAAGCACCTTTATGTCTATGCTTTACACAGCCTTCTAATCATGCCCATAGATGAGAGGTTAAAGGAAGAGGCTTACAACAAGGTAAGGGAACTCGGAAAAGAGTTGGAGAAGATTATAAGAATGAAGATTGAACAAGAGGAAAAGGAGGATCTTGAATTCGGAGTTGGTTTTGAAATAGAGGGGGAAGATATCATAAAGCTGTGGAAGAAGGCGGTAACGGAGAATTTATATATGGATATAGGGGATGTTGAAATAATGGAACACCATGACGGGGTTTATCTGAAAACAAAGTTCATAAACCATGTAGAAAATTTCAGGGCGGAGAGAAATATAAGTATATGGAGCAACGGAAGGGTAGAGAAGGTTCACGGTTTTCATATAGATACGGACAATATAACCGGAAGGATTGAGGAATCGGACGGAAAATTAAGGGCAACCGTTAGAATAAAAGATTAATGAAGATAACCCTCTCCGTGGGAGACATTTCAGCCTCAAACTATATCTATCATATATTTAAAGAAGGCTTTGAAAGCCTTGATATATACGGCATAACCGACAAAAAGTTAAAAGATATAGGTATAAAAAGCTTGGGCAATATTGAAGATATTTCAGGCTTCGGTCTTTTTGAACTACTACCGAAGCTTAAGAGAATATGGAAAGTTAAAAGGAATATGGAAAAACATCTTAAAAATACAGATGTGCTTATAGTATGTGATGCTCCGGGTTTTAACATACCGCTTATAAAAAAGGCAAAAAACCTCGGAGTAAAAAAGATCATTTACTTTATATCCCCCCAAATTTGGGCATGGAAGGAAGAGAGGATTCACGATATTGTTAGCTTTACAGATCATCTTATAGTTATCCTGCCCTTTGAGTTGGATATATATAAGAGTTTTGAAAATAAACATTTTAAAGTCCATTATGTAGGACATCCATTGGTTGACCTTGCAAAACCCCGTTTTGAAAAGGAAGAGTTTTTAAATATAACTGGAACAGAAGGAAAAATAATAGGTATATTCCCCGGAAGCAGGGAGAGTGAGGTAAAGAAGATGGCACCCTATCTGTGTGAGATTTACAATAGGGTATTTTCAAGAAAAGGCATTAAGGGTGTGATACCTACATTTAAAAGTTACAGGTCAGTTTTAAACAGATACTGCCAAGGCGACATAAGAATATTTGACGATACGGATTATAATTTAAGCTACGATATTATGAAGTACTCCGAATTTTCCCTTATAACATCTGGTACCGCATCCCTTGAAGCAACCTTACTTAAGAATCCCCACATAGTATTCTACAGAATAAATCCCCTTACCTACAGGATAGCCAAGCTTATTGTAAAGTCAAGGTATATAAGTCTGCCCAACATAATAACAGGTATGGAAATAGTACCGGAACTAATCCAGAAAGGTGTAGATTTTGCCTGTAGTGTGGTTGAAGAATATTTCGGTAAAAAGGATTGGTATGAGAAATTTTATGAAGCTTCAGAGGATATAAGGAAAAGACTCGGAGAGGAAGGAGTTATAGAAAAACTGAGAAACCTATTTTTAGAGCTTATAAATTAGAACTTTTTTCTATAACAATTTCACCGAAGGGTTCATCTTGGTAAATATCAATAACCCCGTCATAATAAAGATGCATAAGAGCCATAAACTGAGGAACAAATTTCATTCTGTCAAGAAAGGTTATGAAAGCTATCCTTTTTCCTATATCAACATCTTTCAAAAATTCCATAACCTCCTTTAGCACATCCTCAAATCTTGAAATATTAAGGGGTATCCTTCTTGCTTTAGATATACCTTTCCTTCCTTTGCTACCTGTCTTGCCCCTCTTCCTCTTAATAATCCTTCTAACATTATTCTCTATCTCCGATCTTATCTGAGGTTCTTCTTCCTCAAACATCTCCACTATTTCCTTCAATGTGTATTCTTTTTTTCTTCTGGGTTTTCTTTCCGGCTTGGGAAATATTACCTCAACCTTCTTTTTAAGTAAGAAAGCTGCAGCGACCACAGCCCCCGCAGGTATCCTAAGGTCCAAAATCTCCCTCCTCTTCAATTCCGCTATATACATGTTACTTAATTCAACTATATCAACCTTCCACGGATCAAGTTCACCCCTTTCTACGAGAGGCAAAACTAAGGAAAAGGGATGATCCTCAGCAAGAGCTTCTATCTTCATAACACCTTTCCCCGTAAAAGGTAAGATCCAGCAGACTTTTTAATGTATTCCTGAGATCTTTCCTGTGAACCACCATATCAATCATACCCTTTTCAAGTAAAAATTCCGATCGCTGAAAGCCTTCGGGCAAGCTCTGTTTTATCGTTTGTTCTATAACCCTCGGGCCTGCAAATCCTATTAAAGCCTTCGGTTCCGCAATAATAATGTCTCCGAGAAAGGCAAAGCTTGCTGACACCCCGCCCATTGTGGGATTGGTTAATACGCTCATATAAGGAATTCCCTTTGATTTAAGCATATTAACACCCATCGTTGTTTTAGCCATCTGCATAAGGGAGAGTATGCCTTCTTGCATTCTCGCACCACCCGATGCAGTCACCGCTATCAAGGGTGTACCCTCCTCACTTGCCAGCTGACATGCCCTATAAAACCTCTCTCCCACCACCGAACCCATACTCCCCCCTATGAACTCAAAATCCATAAGGGCTACTATTACCCCCCTGCCGAGTATGGAACCTTTGTAAATACTCATGGCTTCAGTACTACCCGATTTTTCTTTGGCTTCTTTCAATCTATCCTTATAACTCTTTTTATCTTTAAATTCCAATGGATCTTCTGGTAGTATATTCTCAAAGAGTTTCTCATAGCTGTTATCATCCAGCAAAGATTCAACCCTTTCAGATATGTTCATGGGAAAATGATGATCACAACGCGGACAAACCTTAAGGTTCATTAAAAGCTCCGGTATGTAAAGTATGGTTTTACACTCCGGACATTTTGTCCACAAATTTTCCTTCCTTTTTTCTCTCTTCTTTAAAAATTTATCAAATATACCCATTCCTAACTATTATATTGAGATCATCATAAAACCTCGGATAAGATACCTTTACACATTCCGCGTTATCTATATGGGTTTCACCTTCCGCCACAAGTCCCGCAACAGTAAACGCCATTGCAATACGATGATCTCCGTAAGTGTTTATTAAAGCCCCTTGAAGCTTACCCTTACCTTCTATACAAAAACCGTCATCAAATTCTTCAACATTTACACCCATTCTCCTTAAATTAGTAACCACAGCCCTTATCCTGTCGCTCTCTTTTACCCTCAGCTCTCCCGCCTGCCTTACACAAGAGACACCATCCGCAAACGCCATAACTATCGCAAGAATGGGTATCTCATCTATAAGTGAAGGCAGAATATCACCTTTTATGGTAACGGGTTCAAGCTTGTCCGCGGATTCTACCAATATATCCGCTACGGTTTCCCCGGAAATCTCTCTTACATTGATGTATTCTATTTTGCCCCCCATTCTTTTTAAAATACGGAAAAATCCGTCCCTCGTCGGATTTACAAGCACATCCTTCAAAATTATCTCGCTTCCCTCAAGAAGTGTAGCCAAACCCGTAAAGAAGGCGGAGGAAGAAGGATCCGCTGGACAGTAGATCTCCTCGCCGTTCGGAATCTGACCCCCTCTAACTTTGATTATGTGCCCCTTTTCCGTTTCCATCTGTATAACCTCAACACCCATGTATTTAAGCATCCTCTCCGTGTGATCCCTGGACATGAAAGGTTCGGTAATCTCTGTTATACCTTCCGCAAACAGACCAGCTATCATAAGGGAAGACTTAACCTGGGCGGAAGACTTCTTATTAAAAAAAGAAATACCCTTAAGATTACCGCCCCTTACCGCTACGGGTAATCTATTACCACCTTCCCTTCCATCAATAATGGCACCCATTTCACGCAAGGGCTTTACCACCCTAAGCATGGGTCTGTTTCTCAAACTTTCGTCACCCGTCATAACACTGAAGAAGGGCTGGGTTGAGAGCAAACCCATTGTTAATCTTGCGGTTGTTCCAGAATTGCCCGCATCAAGGATATCAACAGGTTCTCTAAAGACACCTTTCTTACCCTCTATCAAAAGTTCCCTCCCCTTCTCTTCTACATTTACACCCAGCATCTTAACTATACTTAAGGTGGATCTTGTATCAGCGGAATCCAGCCATTCCCTTAAAAGGGTTTTCCCATTACCTACAGCACCGAGCAATATACCCCTGTGGGTTATGGATTTGTCAGAAGGTACCCTCAGCTCACCTTTAACCTTTTTTATCCTACTTATCTTCATCAATCATCAACCTCTTTTCCCTTATCCTCTCCAAATATTTACATAG
>JALWBR010000034.1 GCA_027037055.1 Aquificales bacterium
TATCAAGATGTTGACTGTGACGGTATTTTAATGGATGTTTTTGAGGAAAGGGCATCAATAATAGGTTTATTTACTGCACTTCTTAAGTCCAACGGTGAGGATATCCTTGTACTCAGCGGTGATATGCCCTTTATTGATATTTCAACCGTCAGTTTGTTATTCAAAGAACATTTTCTAAATTACACTATATTTAAGGTAAATGACATTACTTATCCATTCCCCGGTATATACAGTCATTGTTTAACTATAGATCTTTACAGATTTATAAAAGGAGGTGGCAGGAGTATCAGGGAATTTTTAAAACATGTTAACGGGAGAGAGGTAGAGGTAAAAGACTCACTTCACTTTTTAAACATAAACAGATATGAAGATATTGAACTATTCAACAAACTCAATACTTGAGAATATAAAGGGTATTTCGTAATTTGCGGATTCTTCGGAATCTGAGGCGTGTATGGCATTCTTACCCTTATCAGTACCGTAGAGTGCTCTAATTGAGTTTGGAGCGGTTTTCCTTGCCTCTTCGCTGTCCGTCGGACCTATAATTTCCCTTACCCTGCTTATAGCCCTTTCTCCTTCAAGTACACAGGCAACAACAGGACCTGATGTCATAAATTCAACAAGCTCTTCATAGAAAGGTCTATCCTTGTGAACAATATAAAACTTCCTCGCCTGATCTTTTGTGAACTTAAACATCTTCAATCCTATAATTTTGAATCCTTCTTCAATAAACCTGTCTATTATTTTACCCGTAGCTCCCTTTCCTACCGCATCCGGTTTAATGATTATGAGGGTCCTTTCCATTCGGTCAGCCTCCCTTAACGGTGGTTAGTTTTTCCAGTTGTCTTTTCACCGAAGCATCAATTATAAATCCGTGGGTTTTTAATATGAATCCGCCTATTATATCCGGATTTTCCTCAACTTCAAGATCTATCTTTCTTCCTATCTTCTCTTCAACGATCTTACTCAGCTTTGAGATTGTTTTCTTATCAACTTTGTGACCTATTATGAGCTTTCCGTGAGAAAGTTTCATTATCTTTTCCGTTTCATGCTCAAGCATTCTGCTTACATCCGGGATAACGGAGAAGGCATTAATTGATATTATGTACTCAAATATTCCCTTTATATCCTGCGGTAGCCCGCTTTTATTCATAAGTCCTTCTATAAGGGCAACCTTTTTTTCCTTAGGGATGGAAGGGTTTATCATGAAATTTCTGAATTCTCTGTTTTTCTTGTAAAGGGTTGATATTAAATTAAAAAATGATTGTGCATTGATGAACACCTCTTTCTTCTTAGGAAGCTTACCCGTTATGAGTCTTGTGATCTTTCTTGCAAGCTCAATATTCCTTTTCATTACTTATTTTCCCCCTTAAGGGCTTTTATACTCCTTTCAATGTATTTCTTCTGAACATTTTTATCTCCAAATAGCTCCCTTAGAGTATTTTCTGCTATTTCTGTAGCCTTTTGTATTCCGTAAAGTGCAAGCTCTTCCTTTGCCCTCTTTAACTCTATATTTATGGCTTCCTTCGTCTTTTCCTTTAACCTGTTGGCAATTTCTTCTGATTCTATCCTTGTTTTTTCAATTTCCTCTTTTGCGGATGCTTCCGCAAGTTTAATTGACTTTTTTTTCTTTATCTTCGCCTCTTCAAGCTCCCTTTTTGCCCTTTCAAGATCCTTGCGTGCTTCTTCTACCTCTTTGTGAGATTCATCAAGCTTTTCCGTCAAGGATTTCCAAAAGTTATTAAAGGCTTCGCTTACGGGTTTCCTGCTGAAAAAGAAAACTATAGCAAGGAAAAGGGCTATATTGAAACCTTTCCAGAAAATTTCCAAGGTATGGTTTGTATGCTCCTCCGCTCCGTAAGAAAAACCGAAAGATATTAAAAGCGCAAAAATAAAACTCATGCAACCTCTCCCAAAATCTTTTTGACTACCTCATCCGCTATATTTTTTATAACCTTTTCCATTTTTTCTTTCTCTTCCTCAAGAGATTTTCTGATCAATTTGACCTTTTCCGTTAATTCTTTATTTGCTTCTTCTTCTGCCTTTGAAATAATTTCTTCCCTTATTTTGTTCGCTTCCCTTTTTGCTTCTTCATACACCTTACTTACTTCTTTCCTTGTTTCTTCCATTATCTTGGCTATTTCCTTATTTATCTCTTCCGCTTCCCTTCTGAGCCTCTTTGCCCTGTTATAGTTATCCCTTATTATGTTTTCCCTTTCTTCCATGGCAAGGGTGTAAGGTCTTACAAAAATGGCGGATACCAACCCCACAAAGATTAAAAACAGAACACCTTGGACAAAAAGGGTGAGGTTGGGAATTACACCTACATCCATTTCCTTCTCCCGAAATGTGCTCTTTATTATAACACAAACCTTGTAGAATTATTTTGGATAGATGGCGGTGTTAGAAGGTATTGTGGTAAAAAGGGAGGCTCAAAGGATAGATGTACTCTCGGAGGGGAAGGTTTTAAGGGGGATACCGAGGGGTAAAGTAAGGACATCTGAAAGGATATATGCGGGAGATATAGTCACCGGTTATACGGAGGGTTATGGTATCTTTGTCATTGAGGATGTTAAGGAAAGAAAAAATCTACTTATAAGACCTCCTGTTGCAAATGTTGATTGTGTGATTATAGTCTCAACATTGAGGGAACCAGAGTTTAACAACTTCATGCTTGATAACCTATTGGTTGTATACGAAAAGGAAGGCGTAGGTATATATATTGTTTTTAATAAGGTTGACCTTTTGGATAAGGAAGGAAAAAAAGAATTAAAAAGATGGATTAATATATATAAAAATGTAGGTTACAAGGTTTTGGCTGTTAGTGTTATAACAGGGGAGGGTTTAGAGGAATTCTCCAATATATTTGAACCTGGTATATATGTTTTTGCGGGACCTTCGGGTACGGGCAAGAGTTCCCTTATATCCGCCATAAGCGGTGTTGATCTGAGAAAGGGGGAGGTGAGCAGAAAAACGGGCAGGGGAAAACATACTACAACGGGTGTAAGCCTTTTAATGCTTGAAGGAAATGTTTTTGTTGCTGATACTCCGGGTTTTTCAAAGGTTGATGCCTTGAAATTTATTGACAGGGAGAATATAAAGGATTACTTCAGAGAATTCCATAACTACACTTGCAAATTTAAGGATTGTTTGCATGTAAAAGAGGAGGGGTGCGGTGTAAAGGAGGCTGTTAGTAAAGGAGAGATTTCAGCGGAGAGATATAAAAGTTATTTACGTATTATTTCATAAACTCCCTCCCCTCCTCCCCCTACCCCAAAGGAGGTGGGACGAGGTGCTACTCCCCGATACTTTTAATATAAGATCGGCATTTAAATTTTTGTAATTTATATGTGAATTTGTGTGAATATTTTATTGTGTCTTTGTTCAATCCTTTAATTCCTTCAAAATTGCGAGCTGTCTTTCCATAATATAGTCATTTACCGCTTCTTCTTGATGAATATCAAGGTTCAGTTTTATCCCTATTCTGAAGGTGTCTTCTGCTAAGGTTACATATCTTACTTCGCCCTCCGCTGTTATTTCCCCCTTCGGAAGTTCAAAGGATACTATCACGATGTCATCCTTTTTAAGGTCATCCTTATCCTTTACAAATACTCCCACACCTCCTACGGATATGTCCGCCATGAGTCCTTCTACTTTCCAATCTCCTTTGTGTATCTTTACCTTGGTGGGCTTTTCTGGTTCAACCCTTACATGTTGCCTTTTGTCTTGCGGAAGTTCAACGAAACCTATTATATCAAGTTCAATGATCTCTTCAACAACATTCATGTTTATTATTCTTGAAGCTATGGTCTCTGCCACACTGCCGTGCCTTATATATACCCTATCTCCTATGCTGAAGGCTTTTATATGTGTTGTTTTTACTCTTAAAAACCTATCAACTATTTCAAGTATTCGTGACTTGCAAGCTACGGGCATTTCCTTATAAAAGGTAAGGATGATTATATTTGCATAGCCCCTTTCATAAAATTTCCTTAACAATTTAAGGATTACTTCCCTCTCCCCCTTAATTACCTCTTCTTCCGTACCCTTTACATCACTTCTCAATTCATTAATATACTTTGAATATGCTTTTTCCATGGTTTCAAAGTAAAGATCAATCAAACTTATGAGGGCTTTTATTCGTTTATAACCCTCTTCCCTTTCTGCTACGAGGTCAATATAGTCCTTTATCATTTTAAGGAGCGGTTTGGTTATGGGTTTTTTAAAATCAACTTCATGATGGGCAAGTTTGTAAGTGAGGTTATAAAGCTCTTCAAGGGGATACTTTTTGAAGGAAAAAAGGAGTATGTACAGTTTATCAACAAGGGGTTGAAGACTTTTTACACCGAGAAGGGGATTTTTTTCATCTTTTGCATTTTTTATGAATTCTTCCCTGAATTTATCTTTATAATTTATAAAGAACTCTTCATCCTGTTTTAAGATGTTTACAAGTTGGTCAAAATTCATAAGTATTCCCACACATCTATATCACTGCCCGACGGTTTTTTATATACACCCTTTGCGGTATTGAATATTACTTCCGCTACCCTTTCGGGATGGACACCTTGAAAGTTCGTCATCCTTGTGGCGGTCATACCCGGGTTTACACAATATATCTTGAGGTAGGGAATTTCTTGTGCCAAAGCTTGGGTAAATCCTCTTAGCCCGAACTTGGTTGCACAGTAAACGGTCAGGCTCTCAAAACCTACCTTTCCCGCCCCGCTTCCTATGTTTATTATTGTCTCCCTTACAAAAGGAAGCATGAGTTTTGTCAGTTTTATCAACCCTTCAAGATTAACCCTCATTTGATCTTCTATGTCCTCAAAGGATTGCTCCTTCAAGGGTTTCCATACAACAACCCCAGCATTGTTTATAAGGATGTCTATATAACCATATTCCTTTTTTATATTTCCAACAAGGTTCTCTATACTTTCATTATCCCTTATATCAAGGTGTAATACCGATACTCCGCCCGCTCCCAATCTTTTGCACTCCCGTGCTGTTTCATGGGCTTCTCCCTCACCCCTGTTGTAGGTGATTATTATTTTTGCTCCCTCCTTTGAAAACCTGTAAGCGGTGTATCTTCCTATTCCCACGCTTGATCCTGTTATGAGGATGACTTTATTTTTCATCCCTCACTTAGAATTTTACTCTTTTGGTAAAATTAACTTGTTAATTTTTTATCGGGGGTTGCTCATGAAGCTTCATGAACATCAGGCAAAAGAAATTCTCGCCAAATACGGACTTCCCGTACCTGAGGGTAAGGTTGCCTTTTCCCTCAAAGAAGCTGTTGAAGTAGCGGAGGAACTCGGGGAGTTTCCCCTCGTGGTCAAGGCACAGGTTCACTGCGGAGGAAGGGGAAAGGCGGGAGGTGTAAAGATAGTAAAGGATATGGAGGAACTTAAAGAGGCAGTTGAGAGTATGCTCGGCACCGTTCTTAAAACCTTTCAGTGTCCAGAGGGTAAACCCGTTAACAGGGTATGGATAGAGAAGGCTACCGCCATAGATAAGGAGTATTATCTTGGGATAACCCTTGACAGATCTTCCGAAAAGAATGTTCTTATAGCATCCGCATCGGGAGGCATGGAGATTGAAGAGGTGGCGAAGGAGGATCCTACCGCCATAATCACTGAGGTGATTGATCCTGTTGTTGGACTTATGCCTTATCAGTTGAGAAGAGTAGCCTTTAATATAGGTTTGCCTGTTAAGGAGTTTGTCAACATAGGGATGAAACTTTACAGGATATATGAGGAGCTTGATGCTTCCCTTGTGGAGATAAATCCCCTTGTTACGGATAAAAATGGAAGTATAGTGCTTCTTGATGCGAAGATAGATGTGGATGACAATGCCCTTTTCAGACACAAGGATATGGAGGAGATTGAAGATAAAAGTCAGCTTGATCCTCTGGAGGTTGAGGCTAACAAGTACGGTCTTAATTACATAAAACTTAAGGGAAATGTAGGATGTATGGTTAACGGGGCGGGTCTTGCTATGACAACCATGGATATAATTAAGCTCGCGGGCGGAGAACCCGCAAACTTTCTTGATGTGGGTGGTGGTGCGAATGTTGAGCAAATATCCAACGCCTTCAGGATACTGACCGCTGATAAGGATGTGAAGGCTGTATTCGTTAACATATTCGGAGGTATTTTAAGGTGTGACAGGTTGGCGCAGGGTCTCATAGAGGCGGTGAGGAATGTCAATACTGATATTCCCATAGTTGTGAGGATGGAAGGTACAAATGTGGAAGAAGGTAAGAGGATGTTGAAGGAGTCGGGATTGAACTTTGTCAGCGCGGATGATATGTGGGACGGTGCAAAGAAAGCTGTAGAGCTTGCAGGGAGGTGTGAGTAATGTCTATTATAGTTGACAAGAATACGAAGGTTGTTGTTCAGGGGATCACCGGGAAGGAAGGATCCTTTCACGCCCTGCAGTGTAAAAACTACGGTACTAAGGTTGTTGCGGGCGTTACACCTGGGAAAGGGGGTCAAGAGGTTGAGGGTATTCCTGTTTTTAATACTGTTAGGGAGGCTGTTGAAGAGACTGGAGCCAACTGTTCCCTTATATTTGTTCCCGCTCCTTTCGCTCCCGATGCGATTGTTGAGGCGCTGGATAGCGGTATTTCCGTGGTTGTATGTATAACAGAGGGCATCCCCGCCCATGACATGGTAAAGGTTAAGGATTATTTGAAAAAGAATTATCCGGAGTCCGTACTCATAGGTCCGAACTGCCCCGGTATTATAACACCCGGCGAAGCCAAGGTGGGTATTATGCCCGGTCATATATTCAGAAAGGGAAGGATTGGTATAGTATCCCGTAGCGGTACCCTTACCTACGAGGCTGCTTATCAACTTACAAGGGTGGGTCTCGGTCAATCAACCGCGGTCGGTATAGGAGGTGATCCCGTTCACGGGCTTTCCCACAGGGAAGTTATTGAGATGTTCAATGAGGATCCGGAAACTGAAGCGATCCTTCTTATAGGTGAAATAGGTGGTACGGAAGAAGAGGAAGCTGCGGAGTATATTGACAGATATGTTGACAAACCCGTTTTTGCATATATTGCGGGTATAACCGCACCCCCAGGTAAAAGGATGGGACATGCAGGAGCCATAATAACGGGGGGGAAAGGAACCGCAAAGGCAAAGATGGAGGCATTAAAGGAGGCGGGGGTTTATGTTATAGAGAATCCCGCCTTTATAGGAGAAACGGTGGCAAGGACCTTGGGTGTGCTTGAGGCATCTCAGGAGAAGAGAACGTGCGAAGCAGATTAGAGAGGTTGAGCGGTAAAGTAGTTATAGTAGGTGCCCAGTGGGGTGATGAGGGAAAGGGTAAGATAGTAGATCTTCTATCTGCGGACTATGATATAACCGTAAGATATCAGGGGGGAAGTAATGCGGGCCATACGGTAATCCTCGGCGGTGAGAAATTTATACTTCATTTACTACCTACGGGCATACTCCAGGAGGGTACGAAGGGTATAGTAGCTCAGGGTATGGTTATAGATTTGGAAGTTCTGAATGAGGAAATAGAAGATATAGAGAGGAGGGGAATAAAAATAAGGGACAGGCTCATGATCAGTGACAGGGCGCATTTGGTACTACCTTACCATAAACTTTTGGACAAGTTGTTTGAAAAGAAGAAGGGGATAGGAACAACCCTGAGGGGTATAGGACCAGCTTATATGTTCAAGTACGGCAGAAGGGGTATAAGGATATCTGATCTTGAGGATGAAAGGAGGGCTTTTAATCTTATTAAAGACAACATTGAATTTACCCGTGAGCTGTGTGAAAAGGTTTACTGCGAAACCTTTGATTTGAATGTGGATGAGATATATGAAAAGACGATGGATCTTTACAGAAATATAAAAGAGTTGGTGGGGGATGTTTCCCTGTTCCTTTTGAATACTAAGGAGAGCATCCTTTTTGAAGGTGCTCAGGGAACTATGCTTGATATAGACATGGGTACATATCCCTTCGTAACTTCGTCCAATGCTTCCGCACTCGGTTTGACAAACGGTACGGGATTACCACCGAGTTTTTTCAGCGATGCCTTTGTTATAGGGGTGTCAAAGGCTTACACAACAAGGGTTGGTGGAGGACCTTTTCCTACGGAGCTTTTCGGAGAGGAGGCGGAGAGGATAAGGGAATGGGGTAATGAATACGGTTCTACAACAGGAAGACCGAGGAGATGCGGATGGTTGGATCTTGTTGCCCTTAAACATGCGGTTCGTGTTAACGGGTTAAGGGGAATAATACTGACAAAACTTGATGTGCTTGATAATCTTGATGAAATAAAAGTTTGTGTTGCCTACGAGTGTGATAGTGTAAATATAGATTACTTTCCCGCTTCCCTTTCACTCCTTGAAAGATGCAAGCCGGTTTATAAGGTTTTCAAGGGTTGGAAAAAAAGTACGAGGGGGCTAAGGGATCCCGACGGGTTACCTGACGGTGCTGTGGATTATATCCATTTTATAGAGGAGTACACTGGCGTACCTATAATATTGCTTTCAACGGGACCGGAAAGGGAAGAGTATATAAACCTGTATGAAAGGGCGAAGGCGTGAAGAATGATAAAAAGGGAATTCTCCGCAGGCGGAGTACTGTTTAAGGGTGATGAGGTGCTTCTTATAAAGAATCCTTCTGGCAAGTGGACCTTTCCTAAGGGGAATGTTGAGGAAGGTGAAAGACCAGAAGATACTGCTGTAAGGGAGGTAGAGGAAGAAACGGGTATAAAGGGTAAGATAGTTAAACCTTTGGGGGATGTAAAGTATTGGTATATGTTGAAGGGTGAGAAAATATTTAAGAGGGTTGTGTACTATCTTATGGAGTATGAGGGGGGAGAGCCTTCACCTTCTTGGGAAGTTCAGGATGCAAGATTTTTTCCAGCGGAGGAGGTTAAGAAATTACTTAAATATAAGGGTGATAAGGAAATATTTAAAAGGGCTTTGGAAGAAAAGGCTAAACTTTTTCATTAGGAGGGTTTACTTCATCTATGGGCGGTTCTCCTGTGATCACTTCGGGATTCTGTATGCCGAAGTATTTGTAAACGGTTGAGACTATTGAAAAGGGTTCAAACTGATAGCTGTCACTCGTAGGTATTATAAATAGTCTGTTATTTTCACCCCTGCCGGTTACCTGCGTTCTTCCCACAAGCTTACCGAGAACCCTACCGTTTATTCCCCAACCGCCCGCGGTATAGAAGTTCTGAGTATTTCCGTGATCCCATCCCATGGAGTTGTTCAGATTCACATTTCTACCGAAGTCACCGAAGGCATTTATTACCACTCTTCTTGCCCTTTCCCTCTTTGTCTGGGGATTGTTGGTATCAAGGTAATACCAGTAAAGATGCTTCACCGCACATCTTATAGCCCTCATAAGCATGGACATCCTCGTTTTGTATCCGTCTATGGCATCAGAATGATTATCCCAACTGCTTAACCCTCCGTTTCCTACGCTTATGAATACCGTATCCTCATTTTCTATTGCAAGGGTTACCGCTACCTTCAGAAATTTAGCCATGGGATTACCTGACGGATAGGTTAATCTTCTTGATGCATCAATGTCGGGATCATAGTTTCCTTGTCCTTGCGGATCGTTGGTTGCGTTAGGGTCCGGACTGAAGGGAAGGGATGCATCTATATTTTGAAGTTTTGTTTCAACAAATTGAGCCAATTCTTCTCTCTTTGCAAAGGCTTCTTTTATCTTACTTGCATATTCGCCGTAGGTTGAAGATGTCTCCCTTGCAAGCCTCTCTATTTGGTTATCTATATAACTGAAATCCGCATCGCTGAATCCCGGGATCTTTTTCCTTTTGTACGGGTTATTTAGATTAGCATCAAGCATCATGGGTTTCATATTGATGGGAATTGTCAGGTCGCCCTGTCTGAATACTATGGTGTCACCTTCAAAGGAGACAAAGGGAAGCACGAGATCTTCTATGTTTTTGTTCCACGGGTTATATGTGGCGAGGATTGAGGCGAGGGTTGCAGCGTATCCGGGCTTTTCCATATCAAGGTTGCCCACAAGATTCTGAGTTATGCTCTTAGGATGAGATTTATTGTCATCCTTTATCCTGTAAACGGTCCTGTATATGGAAAGGCTTGGAGGAAAAATTTCCACACCTCCCGCATTCTTACCGCTGAGCAGTTCCTCCATAATATTTCCTCCCGCCCCTCCCCAGAAGTTGTTCGGTGTTACATCATTATTGCTGTTTGAGGGAATAACTTCCGACGGATATTTGTTTTGGGAAAGATCGTTTATCTCCTCTATATTGGTCAGATTGCCCGCAAGTTCCGAGGGTCCTCCGTACAGGAAAATATTTATAACAATGGGTAGTCCTGAGGGAGGACTGTATTGGATTTCACCCTTTATAATATTCATCATCTCCTTTGCCATGGATCTTGAGGTCAAAAGGAAAGGTGCATGGGTTAAACCGAGACCGAGGATGCCTGCATACTTCAGAAAATCTCTCCTCTTCATCCTTTTCCCCCTATTTTATTGAGGTAAAAAGATAGAGCTCTGGCAGTCTGCTTATATAATCAAGAGCTATAAGTGCCTTTTCATCCTTGTAGGTAAAAGAGTCATCGTATCCGAGGTTATCATAGATTTGATTGAGAGTATTTAGCTCCTTTTGAGTAGCTTTCCTTCCAAGGGTTGCAAGGAAGATATAGTGTATAAAATCATCACCTGAGAGCATGTTGTCTATGAACTCGCCCGTCCATCCGAAATCATACTGATCAAAATCGTTTGTGTATCGTTCTATCATTAAGAGTTCCCTTACCCCTTTGTGGTAATAGGCAAAGCTTAAATAATCAAGGGGCGGAACCGGAGATCTCCCCAGTTTATAAGTAAAGGGTGACTGCTTCATATCGTGTAAGGAACTCCATCCCGCAGGTTTCCAATAAATGGGATACATACTTTTAAAAAAGTGGGTTGCGGGCTTCCATTTGATTTTGTAAGCTGTGGGGAAGAATACTTCTTCAAAGTTCTTAGGCCTTTCCGCATTTAAAAGATACTCCTTTGAAAACAGTATCAAATTAAACAGATCCCTGAAGGTTTGGGGATTCTTTTCAAGGATAGCTTCGGTTAATTTGTTTATATCCTCTTCAGAGTAGGTGGAAAACAGGTGTCTTAATATCCTTCTTACTATCGTTGGCATAAAGTCCTTATGCTCAACTATCGCCCTGTAAAAGTCATAGCATGTTGTAACCCATGTATCAAGTATATTTTGGGGTTCCGTATTTTCGTTGTAGTCTATCACCAAAGAGTATCCCCCCGTATCGTCGGTTAGATACCAATTTTGACAAGCTATTGATGCCTTTGGCACTTCTTCGTCAATAAACCTCTCAAGGAATATCTCCATCATCTCCCTCGTATTATCCTCTGGTGATCTGAATCTCCTCCAGTTTTCCTGAGATATCATGTGTTGGTAAGCTATCTCCTTTATGGGTTGGTCTTCGCTTATCATGGTGTAAAGCCTTTGAAATACCCTATGTATGTCTATATAATCAACGGATTCAAGCTCCACAGCGGGGGAGAAGAGTATTGTATTTGAAAGAAAATAAGCCATCCACATGTCATAGTAGTCTTTACTTAAAGGAAACTCATAAAGCATAGCTAATATATACTGCGGATACTTTGCGTCTTCCGTGAATTGATACCTCTCATTTATTCTTTGTATTATGGCGTACCTGTCCTCCGAGCTTAAGGGTTTTTGTAGATCCGCCTTTACTTTATCAATATAGTTGCCTTCATACTTAGGTTTCAAATCATTCAAATTGTCCTTTATTTCAAAGAAGTCCTCTGGGGCAACGCCTTTGTATAGGGTTGAGAGCAACTTGTCCACAACCTTGTATTTATTTTGGGCTGAGAGTTTATTATACTCGGGTGGATCAAGTTGACTTAGATATAGATTACTGTTTTCATGACTTGATGACTGCGATTTTTTACTGCAGGAATTGATACCAAAAACAAGTATCACACCCGTGAGGAGGCATAACAAAATATGCATGCTTTACCTCCCATAAATCTATATTATGATTTCAGTCATTGATATAATTTAGATATAGATGATAAAAGGAGCAAGCTTATATTGAGATTAGAATATAAATATCATGCAATATATTAACTGTTTCTTCTGTTTTATGATAGGTTTTGTTGTGGGATTTATAACAGCCCTTGCCCTCATTATAGGTATTACGGTTATACCCATAATACTGGCTATTATCCTTATATTTCTTGCTTACGGATGGTACAGATCTAAAAAAGAAACCAAATTTTAGTTGCAAATTATTCTCAATTAGAATATAATATTAATAAACTTTCCCGCCAAAGGAGGTCAGTGAGATGAAGAAAAGTTTGGTTATTCTATCTTTGGTTTCAATGGGGATAGCTATGGCCGATGGTGACAAACAGCTTTTGAATGAAGCGAGGAAGCTTTTTAAGCCTCTTCCCGAAGTTGCTGAGAATCCGGATAATCCTCTTAATGAGCATAAGGTTAAACTCGGAAAGATGCTTTATTATGATCCGAGACTTTCAAAGAGCGGTTTTATAAGCTGTAACAGTTGTCACAATATAGCAACCTACGGTGTTGACAATTTACCTACTTCCATAGGACATAAGTGGAGTATAGGACCGAGAAATGCCCCGACTGTTCTTAATGCCGCCCTGCATGTTGCCCAGTTTTGGGACGGAAGGGCTAAGGATGTGGAGGAGCAGGCACAGGGTCCCATCCTGAATCCTAAGGAGATGGCAATTCCTCACAAAGATTTTGTGGTTAAGCGTATAGCTTCCATACCCGAGTATGTTGAATTGTTTAAAAAAGCCTTTCCTGGAGAGAAAAACCCCGTTAATTATGTAAACATAGCTAAAGCCATAGCCGCCTTTGAAAGAACACTGATGACTCCTTCAAGATTTGATAAGTTCCTTAAAGGGGATCTTAATGCTTTAACTAAAAAGGAAAAGAAAGGGCTGAGGCTGTTCATAGGTGTGGGGTGTGCTACCTGTCATAACGGTGTGACGGTGGGCGGTCAGACCTTCCAGAAATTCGGTATATACGAACCCTTCTGGAAATATACCGGTAGCAAGAATCCTGATAAGGGAAGATACAATGTAACAAAGAAGGAATCCGACATGTATGTGTTTAAGGTACCTTCGCTCAGAAATGTAGCCCGCACATATCCTTACTTCCATGATGGTAGCGTTTGGGACCTTAAAGAGGCTGTCAGGATAATGGCAAAGGTACAGCTTAATAAAGAGCTTACCGATGAGCAGATAGATTATATAGTAGCTTTCCTTAAAAGTTTGACGGGTGAAATTCCTAAGGAAGCCCTTGAACTACCCGTTTTACCTCCCTCAACTGATGAAACTCCTAAACCTGACTTTGATTAAGGTGTATATTATTTAAACTATGCAGGAGGTTAGAGTAGATCAGGAGCTTGATATAAGGGGCGAGGTCTGCCCCTTTACCTTTGTTAAAAGTAAACTTGTGCTTGAGGATATGAAGGAAGGAGAGGTTCTTAAAGTAATAATTGATTATCCTCCCTCCGCAGAAAATGTGCCTAAGAGTATGAGGGAAGAAGGACAAGAAGTAATAGCTGTAAACAAGGTGGGTGATAGGCTGTGGGAGATACTGATAAGGAAAAGAAGATAAAGGTTCTTTTTGTTATAAGCAGTGTACCCTTTTCTAATGATTTTAATACAATATATAATCTTTCAAGGGTTCTTATAAAGAGTGCGGAAATTGAGTTCTTTCTTACGGGTAACGGTGTTTATTATCTTGCAAGGCCCGAAACCGAGGAATTCTCAAAGTGGGGTGTGAAAATATACTTTTGTGCCCATGCTGCACACCAAAGGGGTATAAAGGATATACCCTCATGGGCGGAGAGCAGTTCTACTTATAACCTATCCCGTATGATGCAGGAGGCGGATAAGGTTATATCGTTCAATTGAGGATGAGGTATGAGGATAGTTTTTATACTTAAGGGAAATCCCTTTTCGTGGCTTGCTCACGAAGCTTTCAGGGTTGCCCTCGCCCTTGCTATAAATAATGAGGTGTTTTTTGTAATGATAAGAGACGGGGTTTATGCCCTTACGGATTGGAAACCCGCGGAGCTCGGTATAGAGGGTTTTGATAAAATCTTTGAAACTCTGGGCTTTGTAAATATGAAGCTTATTGTTGAGGATGCCTCCGCGGAGGAAAGGGGTTTGAAGGAGAAGGACTTTAAAGTAGATGTTGAAATCATGTCTTACGAGGAGATACAGGACATAATAAATTCCTCAGAGGCGGTTTTGGTATGGTGAACACTTTGTGGCTTGTCAGAAAACTCGGTAATTTTTCCTCGGAGCTTATATCGGAAGGGGATGTGGTTATCCTTATACAGAACGGTGTATTGAGGTATCCTTCACGAAAAGATTGGTTTGTGTGTAAAGAGGATGCGGAGAGAAGAGGGTTAAAGTTTGATGAGAAACTTCTAAAAAGCTATGAGGAGATAGGACAAATGATCTTGGAGGCAAGGAGGGTCATTGTCTGGTGAGGTGGTATATAACCAAGGTTTTTAAGTTTGAGGCTGGTCACAGGGTGTGGAAACAAAATCTGACCCACGGAAGGGGATCTCAGTTTACTAAGGGCGGAATTAAAAATAAATGTATTAATCTACACGGGCACAGTTACAAGCTTGAGGTAACCCTCGGATCCGATGTTTTAACGGAGCAGGAGATGGTTATGGATTTCTATCATGTAAAGAGTGCCCTGGGAGATTTAATAGAGGAGATAGATCACAGTTTCATAATTGATAAAAAAGACCCCATGCACGATGAGTTAAAGAGGGTTGCGGAAAAGTACGGAGCCTTTAAGATCTTTTCCGTGGATTTCTGTCCTACTGCGGAGGCTCTTGCAAAGTTTTTCTATGATTATCTGGAGTCTAAACTAAGGGAATCTGGTCTCCTTGAAGAGGTGTCGGTTGTTAGTATTGTTTTGTGGGAGACTCCTACCTCTAAGGCTGAATACAGAAAAGAAAGGGATTTGTGATATAATTTAAAAACTGTCTAAGGGAGGACAGAGCATGGGCATGCTGAGTTACGAAGAGGCTGTGCAGTTACTTAAGGAACAGCTTAAGGAGTTTGAATCAGAAGTTAAGATGGAGGAGGTAGGGGTAGTTTACTATGTAGGTGACGGTGTTGCAAGGGCATACGGCCTTGAAAATGTGATGGCAAATGAGGTCGTTGAATTTGACGGTGGGTCCTACGGTCTTGCCTTCAACCTTGAAGAGGATAATGTGGGTATAATAATCCTCGGAAGCGAGAGCGGTATAAGGGAGGGTACCGTAGTAAGGAGGACGGGCAGGATACTTGATGCACCCGTCGGTGAAGGTTTGATAGGTAGGGTTATAGATCCCCTCGGCAATCCCCTTGACGGAAAGGGACCCATAGAGTACGAATACAGATCTCCCATTGAAAAGATTGCTCCAGGGGTTGTAACGAGGAAGTCAGTTCATGAACCACTTCAAACGGGAATAAAGGCAATAGACTCAATGATTCCCATAGGAAGGGGACAGAGGGAGCTTATCATAGGTGACAGGGCTACCGGTAAGACAACCATAGGAATAGACACCATACTTAATCAGAAGGATACGGATGTTTATTGCATATATGTGGTTGTGGGACAAAAGAGATCAACTACCGCCAGGATAATAGAATTGCTTGAAAGACATGGTGCTATGGAATATACCTGTGTGGTTGTCGCATCCGCAACGGATCCCGCGTCCCTCCAGTATCTTGCACCTTTTGTCGGATGTACCATAGGTGAATACTTCAGGGACAACGGAAAGCATGCCCTTATCATCTACGATGACCTATCCAAGCACGCGGAGGCTTACAGACAGCTCTCCCTCCTTATGAGAAGACCTCCCGGTAGGGAAGCTTTCCCCGGTGATGTTTTTTATCTTCACTCAAGGCTGTTGGAGAGGGCTGCAAAACTTAATGATGAACTCGGAGGGGGTTCTCTTACCGCTCTACCCATTATTGAAACAAAGGCGGGTGATGTTGCCGCTTACATACCCACCAATGTTATATCCATAACCGACGGGCAGATATACCTTGAACCCGATCTTTTTAACAAGGGTGTGAGACCTGCTATAAATGTAGGACTTTCCGTATCAAGGGTAGGAGGCGCTGCTCAAATAAAGGCTATGAAACAGGTTGCGGGAACGCTCAGACTTGAGCTTGCACAGTTCAGAGAGCTGGAAGCTTTTGTTCAATTCGCTTCCGAGCTTGATAAGGCTACACAGCAGACCATACACAGAGGTTTAAGACTTGTTGAACTTTTGAAACAAGAGCCTTACAATCCGATACCTGTTGAGAAACAGATAGTTGCCATATTTGCCGGTACAAACGGCTATCTTGATGATATACCGCCGGAGGCTGTCAGAAAGTTTGAAAAGGAACTTTACACATTCCTTGATAAGGAAAAGCCCGATATTCTAAAGGATATAAGGGAGAAAAAACAGCTTGACGATGATCTAAAAGAGCGTATTAAGAAAGCCTTGGATGAATTCAAGTCAAAGTTTGTGGCTTGAGGAATATACACATAGGGTGTAGCGGTTTCTCTTACAGGGACTGGAGAGGTGTATTTTACCCTTCCAACATAAAACAGTCGGAGATGCTTATTTATTACAGCAAATTCTTTGATGTTGTTGAGATAAACTATACCTTTTACTCCATGCCTCATCCCTACACCTTCGGGGAATTTCTTAATAGGACCAAGAAGCTGAAATTTTCGGTTAAGGCAAACCGCATATTTACCCATGATAGAAACTACAGCAAGGATGATGTTAAGAAATTCTTGGAGGGTATAGAACCTTTACTGGAGTCAAACAGATTCATAGCTTTGCTTTTTCAGTTCCCCTCTGAGTTTGATTACAGGGAGGAGAATCTTAAATATATGGAGAGAATATCCCTTGACTTTGCAGGCATTGATAAGGTTATAGAGGTGAGGAGTAGAAGCTTTGGGAGATGGGACTTTTTCAGATTTGTGGAAGAGCTTGGCTTTTCACTGGTTAATGTAGATGCCCCCCGCTTAAAGGGTTTGCTCGTGGGACCTTGGAAGAGGGTGGGGTATATGAACTATATAAGGCTTCACGGCAGGAATGAGGATAAATGGTACGGTTCCGAGGAATCCTTTGAAAGATACAATTACCTTTATACGGAGGATGAGCTAAAGGATATAAAAAACAGGATTGACATCATTGACAAAAAGGTGGATACTTATATATTCTTTAACAATCATTACAGGGCAAAAGCGGTTTACAACGCTTTGCAACTTAAACTGTTTTTTGGTGAAAATGTTAATATACCGAAGGGTTTGGCTTCAATATATTCTGGATCTTTATGGGAATAAGTTGATGGAGGTAAGGCATGTATAGGACGATGCTTAAATCTAAGATTCACAGGGTTAAAATAACCGGTTCCGATCTGCATTATGAGGGAAGCCTTTCCCTTGATATTGAACTGATGGAGGCGGCAGATCTTATTCCCTTTGAGAGGATTGAGGTCTATAACATAAGCAACGGTGCAAGGTTCTCAACTTATGTAATACCTGCGGAGAGACACTCGGGGGAGGTAAGACTGAACGGTGCGGCTGCAAGGCTCGGTCATGAGGGGGATCTTATAATAATAGCTTCTTATGCCACTTATAATGAAGAGGAGCTTAAAAGTTATAAACCAAAACTTGTTTATGTGGATGAGTTTAACAGAATAACCTCGGTAAGGACGAGCGGTGAACATATATTCAACTTGACATAGAATTTTAATATATTATAATATTCTTATATTTTTAATCAATGGAGGGTTGAATATGTTTGTACCCGAACTTACACCGGAAGAAGTAAAGGCTCTTAAGGATAAAGAAGATATAGTTTTGCTTGATGTCAGGTCCACTGCGGAGCATGAGGAGATCGCTATACCGGGTTCTTTACTTATACCTTTGGAGCAATTGCCTTTCAGGATGGGTGAACTGCCTAAGGATAAAAGGATTGTTGTTTACTGCAGAAGCGGAAACAGAAGCGCAATGGCTACTTATATTTTAAGATCAAGGGGATTTGAAGCCTACAACATGGCGGGCGGTATTATAAGCTGGAATTACGAGAAGGAAGGAAGAACCGTAGGCACTATATCTTGATAAGAATGTCTGCCTTGCTTACTGCATCTTGTATTGCGTTTTGTAATTCCTCCACAGGTATGCCCGTTTCCCTGCTTATTGTGAATAGTATATCCTGTTCACCCCCTGGTGTTTGGGAAACTTGGGGTCCAGTTACCTGAAAACCTATTATATCTTCCATAGCACTTGCATATTTAAGTATTTTTGCAAGCTTTTCGTTTTTTCCTGTAAAGGCATCTATTATCTCTTGATTTATTCTCAATTCCTTTAGAAAAGCTATCTTATCTACATGAAGTATTTCATCTATAAGGGAAAATAGACCTGCGAGATAGGCTTCATTTTTAAGATCTGGAGCTGTTCTGAGGGCTATAAACTCCGCAATTATTGCCCTCCTCAGTGATTTTTTCCAAAGGATGGGATTTTCAATACTGACATAATCGTTTGTTGCAACAAGCAGGATAAACTTTTTGAGATTATCCATACCCAGGAATGAGCATGCCTGATCAATACTTTTTATTTCCGTTGCGGGGGAAAAGTAGGCGGAGTTTATAAACTTAAGTAGCTTTGTTGTCATACCTACATCGCTTGAGATTATATGTGCAAATTCCTTTACACTGTCCGCTACATTCATAACCGCAAGCAGTCTCATAAGGGTGCTTTTGAGGAAGGGAGCTATTTCAAACTTTTTTACTATGGTTATATCTCCCAAAAATCTTCCTTCAAAGAGATCTCCCAACTCAAGGGCTTGTTTAAATTCTTTTTCCTTTTCAATATATGTGAACATTATAAGTTTACCCTTGCTTTTAAAGTCTTTTATCATGTCATGACTATACTTTTTTATACTGACCTCAAGGATATCTGCCTTTTCCACAACCTCCTCGTAGCCGTTGTTTACAATGCTATCGGTAACTGATATAAGCGCTCCCTTTTCCTTAAATCTGTCAATAGCTTTTAGTATGTTCGGGTATGTTACCTTTCCTATGGAGACTTGAGGGGGTATGAGCTGAAGGGTTAACTTGTCACCCTTTAGTATTTCCAGTGTCTTATTCAACACGGAATCAAGGGCAACATTTATGAAAACCCTTTTGCCTTCCCCTACCCTTTCCACCCCTATTTCCACAAGTAATTCGCTTACTATGAATGTTGCCTTATTGAAGGGTATATCCTTCGGATACTTTTCCAAATCATCCGTTCTTCTCAGATAGATCTCGTACCCGAAAGCTTTTCCCTCTTTGTCAAAGATTGCTTGTCGTGCTATTGCGAAGCTCATCTATTTTCTCCTTTAATTCAGGGTAAAGGGGAAAGGACTCACACAGTTCCCTTACCCTTTCTCTCACCTCTTCTATAATTCTTTGATCGCCCAAGTTTTTCAATATTTTAGAAATCATTTCTCCTATCTCTTCCATTTCTTTCTCTTTCATACCTCTCGTGGTTAATGCTGCTGTTCCTATCCTTATACCGCTTGTTTTTGTGGGGGGTAAGGGATCAAAAGGCACAGCATTTTTGTTTACCGTTATACCCGCCTCTTCTAAGGCTTTTTCCGCCTCTTTACCTGTTATGTTCATATTCCTAAGATCTACGAGTACTATGTGGCTGTCCGTTCCTCCGCTTACTATCTTAAAACCTTCGGACTTTAACTTTTCCGCAATTACCTTTGCATTTACAACCACCTGGCGGGCGTATTCCTTAAACTCGGGAGTCATAGCTTCTTTAAAAGCGATGGCTTTCGCCGCAATAACATGCATAAGGGGTCCACCCTGAATACCAGGGAAGACCGTCTTATCAATAATTTTTGCAAATTCCTCTTTGCACAGTATAAACCCGCTTCTTGGACCCCTAAGTGTTTTGTGGGTTGTTGAGGTAACAAAATGGGAAACGGGTACGGGTGAAGGATAAACACCACCCGCTATCAAGCCCGCGTAGTGAGCCATATCCACCATAAGGTACGCACCCACACTGTCCGCTATCTCCCTTAGCTTTGCCCAATCTATTATGCGGGGATAAGCTGAGGCACCTCCCACTATTAACTTAGGTTTATACTCCTTAGCCAATTTGTACAGATTGTCATAATCTATAAGCTCGGTATTAGGATCAACACCGTAATGAATTACATTGTACATTTTCCCGGAGAAGTTTACCTTTGCTCCGTGGGTGAGATGCCCTCCGTGAGACAGGTCCATACCCATTATCGTGTCACCTGGTTCAAGTACAGCCATGTAAACCGCCATATTTGCTTGGGATCCGGAATGGGGCTGTACATTTGCATGCTCCGCTCCGAAAAGCTCTTTTGCCCTCTTTATTGCAAGATCTTCCGCTATGTCAACGAACTTACAACCGCCGTAATATCTTTTAAAGGGAAGACCCTCCGCATATTTATTGGTCATAATACACCCTTGGGCTTCCATTACCGCAAGAGATGTAAAATTTTCCGAGGCTATCATTTCAAGCTGATATGCTTGTCTTTCATATTCACCCACTATGGCATCAAAGATTTCCCTATCCTTTTCAAGTATGTGTTCCATAAACTATAATACCTCCACGAAATATTTAATAATAACTCGGATTAGCAATATATTAAACATACCATAAAAGAGATATAAAATTAGGTTATAATTTGTAGAGGGATGGGAAATTCTCAGGAAATCGTTGCGAGAATAAGAATATATTTGAGAGAGAACGGTTTGATAGTCCCGAAGGAAGCGGTTAAGGATTTTTATTCTCAAATAATAAAACTTTCTGGCTTCGGACTTGGCGGTATCCTTACACTTGCGGGTAAAAAGGCGGGTAATACCGCATCCAATATACTTAAGGATATGATGGAAGGCAGTAATGTTACCGAAGAGGGTATTGTTGAATATATATCTGTGTTTTTGCGTGAGGCGGGAATAGGTAATATGAATAACTGGTCAAAGGAAGGGGACACTTTAAGGATAGAAGTTCTTGATTCTTTTTTTGCCACAGGTATTTCAAGTAAGAAACCCGCATGTCTTCCTCTTCAGGGTGCCCTCGTCGGTTTGTTTGAAGGAATAACGGGAAACAAATGGGACTGTAAAGAGATTGAGTGTACCGCACAGGGGAAGGAAAAATGTATATTTGAATTGAAAAAAAGGTAATCAGAGTATATATCTGCTCAGCTCTTCATCTTTTATTATTCCTTCAAGTTTTGCCCTTACAAATCTGCTGTCTATTATTATTGACTGACCTGCCATATCGGGTGCATTGAAGGAAATGTCTTCAAGGAGTTTTTCCATAACTGTATGAAGCCTTCTTGCTCCTATATTTTCGGTTTTGTTATTAATCTCCTCCGCTATAAGGGCTATTTCATCTATTGCATCGTCAGTGAATTCCAGATAAACATCCTCGGTTTTCATAAGTTCAACATACTGCTTTGTAAGGGCATTCTGTGGTTCTTTAAGTATCTTTACAAAGTCCTCCTTTGTAAGAGGTTTCAGTTCAACCCTTATAGGGAACCTACCCTGAAGTTCCGGTATGAGATCGGAGGGTTTTGCCATGTGAAAGGCACCCGCGGCTATAAACAGAATATGATCCGTTCTTACCGCACCGTACTTTGTGTTTACGGATGTACCCTCAACTATGGGTAACATATCCCTCTGTACTCCTTCCCTGGAGACGCCTGGCCCTCCCGTAGGCGTTTTAACCGCTATCTTGTCAAATTCATCTATAAATATGATGCCGAAGTTCTCCGCCCTATAAACCGCTTCCCTTGCCACCTCTTCCATATCTATAAGTTTTTCAGCCTCTTCCTGTTCCAGAAGGGGTAAGGCTTCCTTAACCTTAAGCTTTCTCTTTTTTCTTGATGGCATTATGTTTTGAAACATTTCCCTCAGCTGGTTTTCTAATTCTTCAAGACCTGGGGGTCCCGCTATACCGATCATCGGAAAGGCTTTTTCCTGTACATCTATTTCTATTATCTGATCGTCAAACTCACCCTTTCTCAATTTTTCCCTTAACTCCTCCCTATTCGGTATATATGTAGGTGTTTCTCTTACACCCAGATGATGCCTTGGCGGTTGAGGAACAAGCATATCTATTATTCTGTCTTCCGCAAGCTTTTTAGCCTTTTCCTTAACGGTTGCAATTTTTTCGCTCTTGACCATCCTGTAGGAAACTTCCGCAAGTTCCCTTATCATAGATTCCACATCCCTTCCCACATATCCCACTTCCGTGTACTTTGTGGCTTCAACCTTTATAAAGGGAGCCTTTATTAAGCTTGCAAGTCTTCTAGCTATCTCCGTTTTACCCACTCCCGTGGGACCTATCATAAGTATATTTTTGGGTGCTATCTCATCCCTTATATTTTCCGGAAGTTTCTGCCTTCTCCACCTGTTTCTTAATGCAATGGCTACAGCCTTTTTTGCTTCTTCCTGTCCCACTATATACTTGTCAAGCTCTTCTACTATCCTTTTGGGTGTAAGCTCTTCAAGAAGTTCGGAAAGTTGTTCAACCGTCATCGTTACTGCTCCTTTCTACGGGATTGTCTGTTTTTTTTACTATATCCTCAAGAAAATCGTCCAGATTCTTCGGGAAGGGATCAAAATTAAAATCAACTGGGAAAACCCTTTTAATAACATCCATCGGGGGTGTACCGAAACCTACCGCGGGTATTATATCTTTTGCACCCCTTCTTGATGCTTCCCTGTAGGCTATCCTGTATCCTTCCCTCAAGGCTGTTTCTATGTCGGAAAATCTGTCTATCTCATCGCCGTACTCGTAAAGCCTTATATCCGTTACATTTTTTTTAAACTTCTCCCAGTCCTTGATGGCTGATATATATCCCTTTCCCGACCAGTTTGTTATTTCAACGCATTGAAGATTATTTAATTTGAAGGATATTATATAACAGTCTATCAATTCCCTGTCACCGTAAATGTCCAGAAAAAAGAAAAATTCCATATTTAACCTCTTTTTAAAAGTAGTAAAATATTATAAACCCTTTTTTGAAAAGGTCAAAATTCGGGATGGGAAAATTCTTGAAAAATACTGATATAATTATCTATCTGTCCCTTGGAGGTGCGAATGAACGAGTTTGAAAAGTTGCTTGAGAAATCTTTGAGTGAAGAGGTGAAACTTTACAAGGGGAAGGTTGTAAGGGGGAATGTGGTTAAGGTTACCGACAGGTACATATTTGTAGATATAGGATTTAAGATTGAGGGGGTCATACCTAAGGAGGAGCTACCCGACGCTAAGGAGGGTCAAGAGATTGAAGCTGTTGTTGTAAAGTTCTCTCCGAGGATTGAAAATCCTCTCCTTTCTTACCAGCTTATAGCTCAACAAAAGGGGCTGGAGAAAATAAGAAAGGCTTATGCTGAAGGCAAAGTTCTTAATGCGACGGTTGAGAAAAAAACTAAGGGCGGTTATATCGTTGATATTGAAGGGGTAAAAGCCTTTATGCCTTTTGAGGAAACGGGGCGTAAGGTTTCGGAAGGTAAGCAGGTTAGGGTAAAGGTTTTAAATATAGTTGTTCAAAAGGGTAAGGCAAAGATTACCGTATCCCAAAAGGCTTATCTTGATGAGGAAAAGGAGAGACGAAAAGCGGAGCTTTTAAAACAGATCAAATCCGGCGATGTTGTGGAGGGAAAAGTAATAAAGATAGATCAGAACAAGGGTATTACTCTGCTTATTGAAGGTGTTGTAAGGGCGTTCCTTCCCAAGGAAGAGCTGAGTTGGGGCAGGGATAGGAATCCCTTTCACTATGCTGAAATAGGGGAAACCATGAAGGTAAAGGTTGACAGGCTCAGTAAGGATAAAAGCTTTCTCTTTGTAAGTTATAGAAAGCTTAAGGGAGACCCGTGGCAGTCCGCTGATCAAAAGTATAAGGTGGGATCTACGGTAGAAGGAAAGGTTGTGGGATTGACACCCAAGGGTGCATGGGTTGAAATTGAGGAGGGTGTGGAAGGTTTTATTCCTAAGGAAGAGGTAAGCTGGGAAGGGGATAAGGAGCTTAATAAGGGTGATACGGTAAAAGCCAAGGTGATAAACCTTGATATACCGAAAAGAAGGATTATTTTGAGTATAAAGCAAGCCCTCCCTAAACCGTGGGAAGAATTTATCAAGGAGAATCCCGCAGGTAGTAAAGTTAGGGGCAAGGTTGAAAAGATAGAAAAGGGAAGGGCTATAGTTAGCTTGGGGGATAAGGTTAGGGGTGTTATATACAGAAGGGATCTTTCATGGACAAAACCTTCTCCCATAGAGGAGGTGTTGAAGGAAGGGGAAGAGAGGGAATTTGCGGTTATAGGACTTGACGGCAACTTTGTTAAATTGAGTATAAAGCATCTTACACCTAATCCGTGGGAGGTTATATCTCAAAAATACAAGGTGGGGGATGTTATAAAGCTTAGGGTTAAAGATGTAATGTCTTTCGGTGCATTCCTTGAGCTTCCAGAAGGTATTGACGGGCTTCTTCCCTATTCTGAGAAGCCGAGGGATATGAAACTTGAAAAAGGTCAGGAGGTGGAGGTAAAGATAATTGATTTGAACCCTGCGGAAAAGAAGCTTACCTTCAGCATAAACGCCCTTTTAGGCAAGGAGGAAGAGGAGGAAAGCTTTATAGTTACGAATGATACGGGGGCAGGTTTTAAACTTAGCGAAATACTAAAGAAAAAGTGGAAAACATGAAAGGGTTACCCTTCTGGTATAATAGCAATGTTGTAGTGTTTTTCTGCCCGTTAAATATGTTTTATCCATAGGAGTGTTGGTATGACAAAGAAGGATATAGCGGAACAGATTGCTGATGCGGAGGATGTGTTCCTTTCAAAGAAGGATGTTTACAGAATTATAAGCCATGTCTTTGATATTATTGAGAACAGTTTAAGGTCTTATGAAAAGGTTCAAATATCGGGATTCGGCACCTTTGTGGTGAAAAAGAGGAAGGCTAAGATAGGAAGGAATCCTAAGACTGGTGAAGAGGTGCCGGTCCCGGACAGGTATGTTCTTGTTTTCAAACCCAGCTATAAGATGTTGAATATGATTGATATGATGAGAAAAAGAAAATAATTTATTAATTAAAACCTCGGGGTGTGGCGCAGGTGGCAGCGCGCAGGCATGGGGGGCCTGAGGTCCCGGGTTCAAGTCCCGGCACCCCGATTAAAACCCTACATAAAAATCTATTCCGCCGTATATACTTTTACCTGCGGAGCTGTCTTTATAGCCTGCTCTAAGC
>JALWBR010000035.1 GCA_027037055.1 Aquificales bacterium
CAATGGGATCTCTAAGATCAAGATGTTTATTAATGTGCTCGTATATAACCGGCAGGGCGTAAAGATTGTCAACGGGAATATCAAAGAAACCTTGTATCTGAGGAGAGTGAAGATCTATTGTAACAACCCTGTTTGCACCTGCAACAGTTATAATGTCAGCCAGAAGTCTCGCACTTATGGGTACCCTGGGTCTGTCCTTCCTGTCCTGTCTCGCATAAGCAAAGTAGGGTATTACCGCGGTTATCCTTCCCGCGGATGCCCTCTTAAGGGCATCTATTATGAGCAGAAGCTCCATTATATGCTGGTTGGCGGGGTAGGAGAGGGATTGGATAACAAATACATCACCGCCCCTCATGGATTCATTTATCTGAACCCTTACCTCCCCATCGCTGAACTTGGTAACAAGCATATCGGAAAGTGAAACACCAAGGTAATCCGATACTTCCTTTGCCAAAGGCACATTAGCTGTGCCTGTCAGCAGTTTGAGGGGTCTGTACATCCCATCTTACTCCCGATTGGGATTTAATGGCTGGGGTGCCTGGACTCGAACCAGGAACCCCCGGATCCAAAGTCCGGTGCTCTGCCAGTTGAGCTACACCCCATCCAGCGTTCTAACTGAAAAAACTCTCCAATTTCTTAACTTAGCACCTTTTTTTATTTCAGGCAAGGGTTCTCCTATATAAAAAACACAGGAACCGCTCCCGCTAACAAAAGCCTTATAACCAAAATATTCTATAAATCTCTTCACCTCCCCTATCTCAGGATAAAGCTCACAGGCTATATCACCCAACACATTACCCATTCTTTCTGTACTCCCCTCTATTATATCCTTTATTATCATATCAGCCTCCACCTCATCAGTCAACATATCATCCCTTACACACGCATACACACGCCGTGTTGATGATTTCACACCCGGGTATATTACCGTTAACTCAACCTCCGGAAGATTAACATATTGGAGTATATCCCCCTTCCCCTTCCCGATAGCGCTGCCCTCCTTTAAAAAGAAAGGAGCATCGGAGGAAATTTGACCGGTCAAGTCCTTCAACTCTTCTTCACTCAGTGGACCGCCCAGAAGCTCATTAATCGCATTTAGGGTTACAGCCAAATTGGAACTGCCCCCGCCCAATCCTGACCCTTCGGGAATATGCTTCTCAATGTAAACGGAAAAGGGTATATCAACCCCCGTCCTCTCCGAAAACATCTTAAGCCCTTTATAGACGATATTATCTTCTTCAGGAATGCCCGTGCTCGTGGTTATCCTGAAGGGACCCTCCTTTATGTATATAACATCATAGAGGCTTATCTTTCTGAAAAGGGTAACTATGTTATAGTATCCGTCAGTTCTTCTGCCCGTTATCCATAAACCGAAATTGACCTTGGCGGGAGATAGAAGCTCTATCATGGTTTGGTTGGTGGAGCCGACGGGACTCGAACCCGTGACCTCCGACATGCCATATCGGCGCTCTCCCAACTGAGCTACGGCCCCTACCTTATATGTAGAATTTTAACCTATCTTCCTCATTCTGGCACGCATATCCTCAAGCTTTACCCTTGTTCTGAAACCGTCAAGCTGATCTCTCCTTGCCCTCCTCAAATTCCTGATTGCTATTTTTCTCATGAATCTCAGTATATTATCCGTACCCATAATACTATTATGTTATCCTTGAGGAAAAGGTTTTCAATCCCCCTCTTCCACACTATCCTTTTCCGAGAATACATGACCGCAAAAAGGACAAACCTTTGCCCTCAAATGGGCCTCCTCATAGCATCTTGGACACCTTTTCCTACCCTTTAAAAACAAAAATATATTAAAGTGGAAAACTATCTTCGCTATATAAGCAAGCAGAATAAATCCCACTATTATTCCCCAGGCGTAGGCGGGTGTGTAGGGATCTCTGTATTTATACCATAAGAAGGTTGTAGCCACGGAAGCTATCCAGAAGGATATCTTTTTATCCACAAAAACCTGACCTATGATGTGTAGAACAGCCATCCAGAGGAAGAATTGAACCAAAGGATCCTTAAGTATATAGCTTATATTTGTAATTATTTCCATTCACCGTTAGTATTTTATCAAAAGGAAACCCCTTACCAAAGTGTGTGTAATTATACCTACGGAAAGGCCTACCGTAAGGGACGCTATATACAAACCTTCCGTATTCTTTATAATAAGGTACAAAAATAAAGCCATGGCGGAAAATCTTGTAAAGAAATTGAAAAAGGGATGTCTTTTGGGAAATCTTCTCGCCTGTCTGTATATGTGTTCACCGTAAAAGATGCCCGCCACAAAGCCTATTAAAAAGTAGATGAAAAAGCCCACCTTTTAAAATAGTATGCATAAAAATATAATTGCTATATTATTTGTGAAGAGATGGCTAATCTCCTTACCACATTAAGGCTTATTCTGACAGCACCCATAGTTATACTCATACTTGAAGACAGATTAGCACCCGCCTCCTTCCTTATACTAATAGGGGGGCTGACCGATTGGTTTGACGGTAATTTTGCAAGGAAGGGAGATAAATCAAACTTCGGCAAACTTTACGATCCCGTCGTTGACAAGATATTCTCCCTTTCCATATTTATAGCCCTCGTAGGTATAGATAAGGTTGATGCGGTACCGGTCATTTTTCTTACGGTGAGAGAACTACTTATATCCCTATTCAGAAGCCTCGCTGCGGAAAAGGGAATAATTATGGAAGCATCAATACTGGGGAAAATAAAAGCCTTTTTAGAATTTGCAAGCCTATTCCTTATAACCGCGGATATAAGGGGCGGAGAGATTGCCCTGTGGCTTGCAATAGCCTTCGCTTACATATCCGCGGGTGATTACCTTCTTACCTACCTCAGATATAGGGAAAAACCCACCCCTGAAAAGTAATAACTTCAACCTTGCCCTTAAATTCTGGTATATTATTAATGCCTTTTATTTCGGAGTTAAAGATGATGGAAATCGCTATCAACCTTCTTATTATTCTCATAAAGATACTTGTAATACTTGCAATAGCCTTAGGTATAGGTGCGTATCTTACCCTCGTTGAAAGAAAAGTTGCTGCACATATACAGAGAAGACCGGGTCCTATGGTGGTAGGCTGGCACGGTCTTCTTCAACCCATTGCTGACGGAGTAAAGCTTATAACAAAAGAAGATCTCTTTCCAAGATACGGAAATCGTTTCCTTTACAATCTCGCCCTTATAATGGCTCTTGTACCTGCGGTTCTGGTATTTGCAGTAGTACCTTTTGGTCCTCCTATAGAAATAGGGGGAAGGGAAATAAAACCCATACTGACGGATGTTAATGTGGGAATACTTCTTGTATTCGGCCTTGGCTCCCTTGCGGTGTATGCCATAGCCCTTGCGGGATGGGCTTCCAATTCAAAATACGCCCTTATAGGAAGTATGAGAAAGGCGGGAATAATAATATCCTACGAAGTGGCAATCACCTTTGCGGTAATGGGTCCTTTAATGCTGGCGGGAACCCTGTCAACCTTTGAGATAGTTCAGGCACAGATAGATCAAAAACTTTGGTACTTCTGGGTTCAGCCCGTCGCCTTTGTTGTTTATATGTTTTCACTCCTTGCTGAGACGGGTAGGGTTCCCTTTGATATACAGGAGGCGGAAGCGGAACTTGTTACGGGTTTTACCGTTGAATACGGGGGTATAAAATTCGGACTCTTTCCCCTCGTAGAGTGGTATGTGGAAGTTCTGACCCTATCAGCCATAGCGGTAGTCCTCTTTTTCGGAGGGTGGTCTCCTATAAACATACCCTTCTTGGGCTTTGTTGATCCTCTTTTCTTCCTGGGTCCCTTCGCACCCTTCGTATGGTTCGTGCTAAAGGTTGCCCTACTTCTGCTATTTGTACTGTGGTTACATTGGACCTTACCCCGGTACAGGATAGATCAGATAACCGCAATAGCATGGAAGGTCATGCTACCTTTGGCTTTGCTAAACCTCGTTATAACAGCAGTTATAGCACCTTTGATATGGAGGTAAAGCTATGGTAAAGAGGGTTTTTCAGAGACCTCTTAATATTATTGAGAGGATCCTTTTTATAGATTTTATAAAGGGGCTTACGGTAACCTTAAAACAAGCCTTCAGAAGGACCATAACAACTCACTACCCCTATGAAAAGCTAACTCCACCTAAGAGGTTCAGAGGTTTCTTGGGTCATAAGGTTATAGACGGAAGGGAACCCCAACCCGCCTTCAATGAATGGGTTGAGAGGATGAAGATAGAGGTAAGGCCAGGCTCAAGCAGATGTGTTGTGTGTCTTCTGTGTAAAAGGGCTTGCCCCGTACCTCAGCTCTTTGAAATAGAGGCGGAAAAACTACCCAACGGTAAGAGGGTTATAGGCGTATTTAATATGAACCTGATGCTTTGTACCTTCTGCGGTTTGTGTGTTGATGCGTGCCCCGTTGACTGCCTCTTCAACAGCGATATACACGAAACCGCAAGCTATTCAAGAAAAGATGCAATTCTGGATCTTAAAGCCCTTGAGGAGATAGGAAGGGACTGGCAGAGGAGAAGGGAAAAGGAAGAGGATAAGATATGGTCCGATGATGAGCAGAGACAGAAGCTTTGGTATGAAAACGATGTAAGTATAAGGTGAGAGGTTATGTTTAAGCTTATTGTTTTTATAATCTTCTCCGCGTGGGCGGTTATTTCCTCCTTAGGCGTTGTGTTGTTCTCCAACCCAGTTTATGTTATCCTATGGCTTCTTTCAGCCCTTATATCCATAGCGGGTATCTTCTTCGTAGCGGGAGCGGAACTTGTAGGTGCCATACAACTCATAATATATGCGGTAGCTATAGCGGTGTTTTACATTTTCGTCCTGACAGCTGTACCCTGGGAGAAAGCATTAAAGAAGGATTCCCATTACAGGGTTGAAGGTGTTATTGCCTTCCCCTTTATAATCCTTCTATACATTGAGATGTTTATAGTATTTACCCTCGGTGTTATGGCATCACCTAAGAAACAACTTAAGCTATTTATAGAAAGGATAGGAAATGCGGAGGTTGTAGGTAGTATTCTTTTCAGTAAATATTTCATTGCCTTTGAAATTGTTTCCTTAGTACTGCTTATGGGTATGATAGGGGCGGTATTAATAGGAAGGAAGGAGAGTCAAACCTATGACGGCGATACCTCTTGAGGCGTTCCTTACCGTAAGCGGTCTTATTTTCGGTATAGGTATGTTCGGACTTATAGTCCGAAGAAACTTAATCACCTTACTTATGAGTTTGGAGCTGTGTCTTAATGCGGTAAACATAGCCTTCGTTGGAGCGGACGCCCATTTAGGACTTGTTGAAGGCCAGATATTTGCCCTTTTTATAATAGCCCTTGCAGCGGTTGAGGCAGCAGTAGGCCTTGGCATAATAATTGCTATATTCAGGTACAGAAAGGTAGAGTCCAGCGATGAAGTAAGGGATATGAGGGGTTAAAGGATGGAAGTGCTTGTTCTATTGGCACCGCTTTTAAGCTTTATAGTAATAGGACTCTTAGGGAGCAAGATAGGGGACAGAACAAGCGGAATAATAGCAACCCTCTCAGCATTCCTATCCTTCATCCTCACCCTACTCATCATACCCCAAGCCCTAAAACAACCCATCCACATAACACTCTACAACTTCCTACCCCTTGAAAACTACAACCTCTCCTTAGGACTCTACTACGACCCCCTATCATCCATAACAACAGCAGTAGTAACCTTCGTAGCAGGAGTCATATTCCTCTACTCCTTAGGATACATGGAACACTACTTCGGAAAATGGACATTCAAATTCTACGCATACCTATCCCTATTCCTCTTCGCAATGCTACTTATACTCCTTTCCGACAACCTAATAGGCATATTCTTCGGATGGGAAGGAGTAGGAGTAGCATCCTACCTTCTCATAGGCTACTTCCACGACAAAAAATTTGCAACCGATGCAAGCTTTGAAGCCTTCGTGGTAAACAGAATAGGAGACTGGCTTTTTATCTTCGGAATCATATCAACCTTTCTCATCTTCGGAACCCTTACAATCCCTGAACTCTTTGAAAAGGTTGATGAGGTCAGCAAAACATCCCTTGCATTGGCAACCCTGTTGCTTTTCGGAGGTGCGGTAGGCAAATCTGGTCAGCTACCTTTACATACATGGCTACCCAATGCTATGGCTGGTCCCACACCTGTGAGTGCCCTTCTTCACGCTGCAACAATGGTAGCAGCTGGTGTTTACATGGTTTCAAGGCTCTATCCCCTCTTTGAGAATGCACCAGACACCTTAAAGGTTGTTGCGGTTGTTGGAGGGCTTACATCCTTTTTTGCTGCGTTGGTGGCTACAGCCCAGTATGACATTAAGAAGATCATAGCCTTTTCAACGATGAGTCAGCTGGGTTACATGTTTTTGGCACTTGGTATGGGTGATATGGTAGGTGCTATGTTTCACCTTACCACCCATGCCTTTTTCAAGGCGTTGTTATTTTTGGCAGCTGGGTCTGTGATAGTGGCATTTCATCATCATTTGCAGGATATAAGGTACATGGGAGGGCTCAGGAAGTATATGCCTTTTACTTATGCGGGGTTTATGGTGGGTGCGTTGGCACTGAGTGGGATCTTTCCCTTTGCTGGGTTCTTTTCTAAGGACAGGATAATAGGGAGTGTGTTGGAGGAGAGTGTGTTTTGGGGTATTGTTGGGTTGGGGGGAAGCTTTTTGACAGCGTATTACATATTTAGGGAGGGTTTTATGGTGTTTCATGGTGAGGAGAGGTTTAGGGGTGAGTATGGGGAAGTGCATGAGGTGGGTAGGGTGATGGTAATACCTATGGTGGTGCTTGGTGTTTTGAGTGTAGTTTTTGGTTTTGTTGGTGGTTGGTATAGTGGTGTTATGGGTGATGTGAGGCATGTGCATTTGAGTGTTGCTGTTGGTTCTGTTGTTGTGGGTCTTTTGGGTATAGGTGTTGCTTATGGTGTTTTTGTGAAGAGGGTTTTGTCTCCTGAGTCTTTGTATGAGTCTTTGAAGCCTGTTCATGCTCTATTCCAATCTCAGTTCTTCACTGAGTTCTTCTACCATAAAATTCTGGCAAGGGGGTACTTCAACCTATCAAGGGCGAGCTACCTTATAGGGGACAGGAAAATCATAGACGGTTCAATAAATCTTTTCTCCTTCGGATATCTAAGGGTAGTAAGGGTGCTTTGGAAACTCCTTGATATAAAAGCCATAGATCTTTTTATAAACTGGCTTGCAATGTTTATACTTTCTACGGGAAGAAGGGTAAGTTTCATACAGACGGGTCTTATCAACAATTACATATTCTTTTTACTGCTGGGAATAGTTCTTATTCTGGGTATAATGTTATACGGTCTCAATAAAGTCAAGGGTCAAGGATGAAAATAGAAGCAATCATATACAACATACCCTATATAAGTATATCCATGCTTATCCCCGTAATATTTTCTCTCCTCATAGCCTTTACAAAGGAGGCATACACAAAACATCTTGCACTTATAAGCGTATCCGCCAATTTCCTGCTTTCCCTTTATATGGCAATCCTCTTTGACACTTCCAATTCCCAATCCCTGTACTTTTATGAAAGCTATACCATAATAGATGAGTTAAATATATCCCTCACTCTCGGTCTTGACGGTCTTTCAATGCTCATGTTTCTCCTTACAACCCTCGTATCCCTGGTAGCTGTTGTATGGTCCTTAAGGGACAAACAGATAAATCTGAGGCTTAAGGAATATTATATAGCCTTTCTCCTTACAGAATCCTTTCTTATAGGAGTATTTGCAAGCTGGGATCTTATCGCCTTTTATGTATTTTACGAGCTTACACTCGTTCCCATGTTCTTCGTAATAGGTATATGGGGATACAAACTCAGACTTTACTCCGCTTACAAATTTTTCATTTACATTTTTGTCTCTTCCCTATTCCTGCTGGCGGGAATAGTCTCAACCGCATCCCAGCACTACAAAAAGTTCGGGGAGTTTTCCTTCAATTACTTTGATCTCCTGAATAATGAATACTCCCTTCCCTTTGAAATATTCCTATTTTTCTTATTCTTTATAGCCTTTGCGGTAAAAACACCCATAGTTCCTTTCCATACATGGCTACCCGATGCCCACGGAGAGGCACCCACTGCGGGTTCAGTGGTTCTTGCTGCAATTCTGCTTAAAATGGGAACATACGCCCTCCTCAGATTCAATATAGGACTTCTCCCGGAAGCGTCCAAGTTCCTCTTCCCTTACCTTGCAATACTCGGAATTATAAGCATAGCGTACGCCTCATGGATGACCATAGTCCAGAAGAATATAAAAAGATTCGTTGCCTACTCCTCCGTAAGCCACATGGGTTTTGTTGTTGCTTCCATGTTTTTCCTTAACAAGATAGGTTTTAAAGCATCGGTTATAGAGATGTTCGCCCACGGACTCACCAGCGCCTCCCTGTTTATGATAGCAGGGTTCGTCTATAACAGACTTCATACTTTCAACATGGACAACCTAAAAGGTTCCGTTAAATTTATGCCCCTTTTTGCCATAATAGTGGCAATAACAGGCTTCGCATCCATGGGTCTGCCCGGAGGCTCTTCCTTTTGGGGTAAATTCTTAACCCTAATGTCCGCAAGGGAACACGGCATGGAACTTGCTATAGGTGTTCTGGTGGGCGGTTTCTTCAGTGCGGTTTATGTATTGTATATGTTAAAGACCTTGTTCCTTGATGTAAAAGAGGAGAGTGTCTTGATACATTTTAAAGACATCAGAGGGGCAAAGCTCCTCGCCTTCATAGGTGTTATTATTCCCATATTTATGGTTGGTTTCTTGCCCTTTATATTCTTCGGTTTTTACGAAAGGTTCCTTGATTTCTTTACTTCAAATATCCTTAATAGGTAAGGGGTAAAGTTTATGGGTATAGAGAGATTGGTAGGTGCTGTTGAGATAGGCAAGCTGTCTTCAGTACTGCCAGAGCTTATTATCTTTACTTTGGCATTTATCCTTTTTGCCTTAGACCTATTCTTAAAACCTTCCCAAAAAAAGGCAATATTGCCCCCATTAACAGCGGGTGGTTACATAATAGCTCTCTTGAGCTTTCCTCTTGTTGAAACGGGTATAAATTTCGGTGGGACCTATGTTGTGGACAAACTTTCCCTCATTATAAAAGTATTTGCAATACTCATAGCCCTTACTGTACTTGCCTTCTCAAGGATATACTTCTCCGAAAGGAAATCTTTCTACGGTGAATATTACTACATAATTACCTTCACACTTCTCGGTGCAATGATACTCGCCTCATCCTATAACCTTATAGTTGTTTATGTAGCCCTTGAACTTGTATCTGTAGGCTTTTACATACTCACTGCACTGCTGAGGGGAAGCTTTATATCAAAGGAAGGTGCCTTTAAATATCTCATATTCGGCGGTATAAGTATAGCCCTTGCATCTTACGGAGCGGTATTTATGTACATATACAGCGGATCCGTTGACCTCAGGGAAATACTTACCCATAAGGGAGAGGATCTTCATTACCTGATACTCGGTCTTGTATTTTTCATGATAGGATTCGCGGCAAAGGTGGGTGCTGTTCCTTTTCACTTCTGGCTTCCCGACGCCTACGAAGGTGCCCCCACACCGGTAACAGCCTTTATGGCATCTGTGGGTAAGATGGCTTTCTTCATTCCGGTTATAAGGGTTATGCCTTATATTTCGGAAACCTTCCACCTTCCCTGGGTCCTTACGGTAGGTGCAATAGCTGGTATTACAATGCTGTACGGAAATGTGGTGGCCCTCGTTCAAAAGAATATAAAAAGGCTTCTTTCTTACTCATCAGTGGCCCACTCGGGCTACTTTCTTGCGGGAATAGCATCCGCAAGTCTAATAGGTGTTAAAGCGGTAGTCTATTTCCTTATTGTTTACGCTATAATAAGTGCGGGTGCCTTTTTGACCGTGGCATACCTGGAAAAGAACAAGGACTGGAGTAATAGGATTCAAGAGTTCTCCGGCTTAAGGTTCAATTTTCCTTATTTAGCCTTTGGCTTTATGGTTCTCTTACTCGCTATGCTCGGAGTTCCGCCAACCGTGGGATTCGTGGGCAAAGCCCTCGTTTTTACATCCCTCTCCTTCTCGTCCCTATGGGTAGTAATACTTATAATGATCATTGCAACGGGTATATCTACGGGCTACTACCTTAGGTTAATAGTACTAATGTATATGAAGGACAGGGAAAAGACTATAAGCGTTGAAAACAAAAGTATATACGAGGTTATATCCCTCATACTCTTATCCGCATCCGCAGTATTATTGGGTGTGCTTCCTTCCATAGTATGGCGGTTTATAAGCGAGTCAGGTGATATACTCTTTAAGGGGTTGAAGTGATGGAGTATGTCGGACTTTTAATACTTCTTGCAATAATGCTGGGTATAGGATTGGTGGTTGTATTTCTGAACACCCTTCTTGGTCCCAAAACACCCCAAAAATGGGACGACTACCCTTACGAATGCGGTGTTCCCCTCTATGATAAAAGTGTACAGACGACCTTCCACCAAGGCTACTATCTACTCGGGCTTCTCCTTCTCCTCTTTGATATAGAAGCAGCATTCCTGTTCCCCTGGACCATCGTATATAGGTATTTGGGAATCTTTGGGTTTATAGAGATGTTCCTCTTCGTTCTTATACTGACGGGCGGTCTGCTTTACGCGTGGAAAAAGAAGGCTATAGACTGGCAGTTTGAGATAGAAGAGATGTGAGGAGGATTACAATGCGGTGGGCTAAGGAGTCTGACCTTATAGATTTAAAGGAACTTTTTCCAGATATAAGGATAAATGAGAACAAGGGTACTACAAGTGTTGATATAAGCAAGGATAAACTGATAGATCTTTTAAAGTTTTTAAAGGAAAAGAAAAATTACAGGCTGTTCATAGAACATTCGGTGGTAGATCTAAAGGATATTCTTGATGATCAAAAGTTATTTAAAAACGCAACCTCGGAAAATCTCATAGCATTCCCAGAAGACAAGGAAAGCAGATTCCAGGCTTTTTATATACTAAGGAATGTGGACGAAAACAAGAAGGTGCTTATAAGGACGAGAACGGATGGCAGGCTTCCCACCATAGAAAAGCTGTGGAGGGCGGGCAAGTGGGCGGAGAGGGAAGCTTACGATATGTTCGGGATAGAATACGAAGGACACGAGAATTTGGTAAGGGCTTTCCTGTGGGATACATATAAGTATTTTCCTTTAAGGAAAGATTTCCCCTTGGAAGGTATTCCCAACGAAAACCTGCCTTCTTTAAATGAAGTACTCGGTGATGACCTACAGGGTACAATGAATTATTCCCGCACCCACACAGCCATACCCACCCTTGAAGATCTTGAAATAACAGAAAGGAACAGGCTTAAAAAGAAGGCACAGATAGTGTTAAACTGGGGGCCCCTTCATCCCGGTACACATGGGACCATGTGGTTCCTCTTTGACCTTGAAGGTGAGAAGATACATCAGTGTGAGGTAATCCTCGGTCAGTTACACAGGGGTGTTGAAAAGCTTGCGGAAAATGAGATGTACACCCAGTTTCTCGTTTATACGGACAGAATGGACTATCTGTCAGCCCTTTGTTCCAATCAGGCGTGGGTGGTTGCAATAGAAAGGATGCTCGGCATAGAGGATGCAGTGCCTCCCAAAGCAAAGTATATAAGGACAATGCTGTCCGAACTCCAGAGGATAAATTCTCACCTCCTGTGGCTTGGGACCTATGCCCTTGATCTGGGCGCACTCACAATATTCCTCTACGCCTTTAAGGAAAGGGAAAAGATAATGGATATCCTTGAAGGAATAACAGGCGCAAGACTGACCATAGCCTTCCCCCGTATAGGCGGAGTGAGGATGGATTTGCCTAAGGGTGCTACCGAAGTTATAAGGGCATTTATAAAAAGATTTCCCTCAGAGCTTGCGGAATGGGAAAGGATTTTAACGAGGAACAGGATATGGCTAAGGAGAAATAAGGATGTAGGTATCATAACAAAAGAGGATGCTTACAGCTACGGTGTTACGGGACCAGTTATAAGGGGCTCGGGAATACCGTATGATATAAGGAAGTTTGAACCTTACGATGCCTACGGAGAGGTTGAATTTGATGTACCCGTAGGAGAAACAGGTGACTGCTACGACAGATATCTGGTAAGGATAGAGGAGATGAAGCAAAGCATTAGGATCATTGACCAATGTTTGAATGTACTTGAAAAGATGCATCCCGAAGAACCTTTCATGGCGGAATCGCCTGATCCCAAGAAGATAAAACTATCAATGGACGGTATAGGTCTTAAGGTACCCATGGGTGACATATATTCCTCAGGTGAAAATCCGAGGGGAGAGCTGGGATTTTATATAATATCAACAGGAGCCATAAAGCCTTACAGGGTAAAGGTAAGGCCACCTTCTTACTACAATCTCAGCATTTACCCCAAGCTCATGACGGGTATGATGGTTGCGGATGCGGTCACCATACTCGCAAGTATAGACCCCGTAGTGGGAGAAACGGATAGATAGTCTTTATATACCTTGAAAAACCTTCGCAAGCCTTTTTATAGCTTCAATCTTTTCCCTTTCTCCGACTTTTGCCTTTTCTATAGCCTTCTTTAAAGACTCCACCGTGCCGTCGTAAACAGCCCTATTCACTGGGTAAGGGTGTCCATCCTTCCCGCCGTGGGCAAAAGTGTATCTGACTGGATCTTTAAAAGAGGGTTCCGCACCGAATATTATCTCCGCCACAAGCGCCAAAGCCCTCAGACTCTTAGGACCGAGACCGGGGATAGATAGTACATCCTTAAAATCCTTTATCTCCTTTTCCAAAGACGCTTTTACTATTTTTTCCACATTTCCCATCTTTATATCCGATGCCTTTATGTAATGTCTGTCAGGAAGATTTAGTGTTTTTATCTTTTTTATCTCTCCTAAGGTAGAGAAGGGATCTCTCAAAAGGGTTATTATTGCATCCTTTGATCCTTCAGATTCCCTATCCGTCATATTTATAAGTATCCTCTCATGCTTAACGGGTGAGCTTATACCCGTATGGGGTTCCTGAGTAAAATCCTTAACCTCCTCACTGAACCAGTGGTATCTCCTCGCATACCTCAACTTATCATTCATACCCTGCTGTACCACACTCCATCTACCCTCCCTGTCAAAGAATATCACATGATGATAGAGCTGATATCCGTCTTGAAGGGCGGTATTGTCAACCTTAGCCACAAGCCTGCTTACCTCTTTAAGCCTTTCCGCATCCACCCCAGTCTTCTCCCCCGTCTCCTCTATCTCCTTCGGCGTCTCTATAGCCTTTTTACCCTTTCCTCCCGCTACAAAAAGACCGAGATCATAACATGATTCTCTCAGAGCTTCCTTTAATGCACCGCACACCGTGGTGGTAAGACCGCTTGAGTGCCAATCAAATCCCATAACACAACCGAGGGACTGAAACCAGACGGGATCTGAGATCCTCTCCAAGAAAACCTTCGTCCCAAATTCTGATACTATTACCTCAACTATGCTTCTTGATAGAAGAACCATTCTGTTAAACAGCCAAGGGGGTGCCTTACCGTAGTGAAGTGGTAAATTGGCAATACCTTTTCTCATTGAAAATTCACCGATGATTATTATAATTTATTCCCATGTTAAAGATTTTTATATACAGTTTAATTCCGATATACATACTCTTCGCCTTTGATAAGAACCATACGGGGGATAATATATTTCAACCCAGTGAAACATTTGCCTGCATGGGTAACTGTATGGAATGCCACAGCCTTACAAAGCAGGAAGCCAAAACAATACTATCAAGGGTGGGTTGTTCAAAAATATTGTCCCTAAAACCTTCAAAGGTACCAGGACTGTGGCAGGTTGAATTTCTTGATAACAAAGGGCAAAAGAGGAATGTATTTATAAACTTCGGAAAGGATTTCATTATTGAAGGTAAAGTGATAGAAGCTAAGTAATATCCTTTGTCATCCTTATCCAGTAATTGTATCTGTCCCTCTCCTTAAACCCGAACTTCTTGTAAAGCCTTTTAGCCCCCTCATTCTCATCCCCCACCCAAAGCTCCGCCTTTTTCAAACCCCTATCCTTAAAATACTCAATGGCCCTTTTAACAAGTGAAGAACCTATACCCCTACCCCTATAATCGGGCAAGACAACTATTTCATGTATAGCTCCCACATTGTTATGCTCCCTCTTACTGAACCAGTTAGAATCCACCGCAATAAAACCAACCGTATCCCCGTTTATCTCCGCCTTCCACACACCCTCTGGATCCCTTTTTAAAAGCCACCTTATGTAGGATCCCACATCCTTAGGATGGGTGTAGGCATATTCTTCAAGACCCTTATAAGATTCAAGATAGATCTCAATAAGGCGATCTATATCCTCTTCGGATACCTTTTTTATTTCAAGCTTTCCTAATTTATCCTCCACACCCATAAGCCGTTAATACGCCTTCCTTACACTTACACCCGCGGGTATGAGTACATCAAAGAGATGTCTTGAAGGTCTGTAGTTCTTGCTTATATCCCTTATCTCAATATATATATCATTACCCTCCTGGTCCGTTACCTCAATTCCCTTTATATTCATGTCCGCATCAATATAAAGATTAACCTCCTTTATAATATCATCTTCCTCCTTGGGCTTTAATATCAACTTCTTGTATTCGCCTTCAATAATCTCTCCAACTAAAATAAATACCTCCTCCAAAGGTCTTGAAAAAAGGAAAAGGGCTTCAATCACTGAAGACCTGTTGTTACTCACCTTGTCAACTATGACCTCACCGTCCTCTATGTAGTGAATCATTATCTTATCGCCGTCACACACAATTGTAGTCTTATCAGGATAAAGATACTCAACTCTGAATCTTCCTTTTCTGTCCGCGTAAAACATACCCTTTGAAAGTTCAATATCGGGAAACCATCTATACTTTACCTTCTGAATAAAGTATATCTTTATGGTTCTTATCTCGGAAAGTTTACCGTCAACCATTGAAAGTATATTTGCATGAGAGTAAGAGAAAAGAATGATCAATAGAAAAAGCAATATCACAGCCTATCAAACCTCCTTATGAAGGAGACAAGAAGATCATGCCACATTTCAACCTTATCCCACGCTATAATGCCAAAGTTGTCCATCTCCGTATGTCTCAAACTGAAAGGGTTTGAAGATAGGAAAAGGGATTTTATACCTTTTCTTTTAAAGGGTATATGATCACTTACACCCGTTTTACTTTCCCTGAATGGTATATCAATCTTAAGATCACTTATATGTCTGTAAAACTTGTCCATAATTTCTTCATCGTTATATCCGTCACTATCTTTATAAATTACAGAAGCGTTGTGCCATCCAACCGAGTCAAGATTTATGGCATAGTAGGCATGTTCAAGGGAGTTCCTAACATGGTAAGATGATCCCTCCAGACCGAATTCTTCACAATCCGTTATCAGGAATCTTATTCTGCAGAAGGTATCCGCCTCGCTCCTTAACAGTTCCCTTGCTATAAACAACAAAAGGGCAACGGAGACTCCATTGTCTATTGCCCCTTCAGTAAAGGGTTTTGTATCAAGATGTGAAATCATGTAAATCAGAGGACCTTTACCCACCTCAAAGTATATATTCCTACACTCCGCACTTTTTACCGATGTTCTGCTAACAAGTTTTATTTCTTTACCGGATATATGTTCCACATCCGACCTTTTTATATTCACAACGGGTATGGGAGAGTTTCTCACATTACCTACGAAAAAGCTGTCAACACCTTTTATATAAGTTATAAGACCGACAGCACCCTTCTCAGCAAAAATCTCTGCCTTCTTCCATGTGGGAGTGCCACCCTCCTCTGTGATGACAATTTTTCCCTCAACATCCTCATCTGGATTTTCACGAGATATCGTTACAGCCTCAATCTCCGCTGACGGACTACCGCCGTAGGATATACACTCTATCCTTTTATCTCCGCAGTATATGTAAGACTTGGAAGGCACGGACTTTGAAACTTTAAATCCTTCCTCCTTAAAGGGAATACGGTTGTTTTTCAAGAAACCCCTTACTATTCTCCTTGCTTCCCTTATACCAGAAGAGTAAAAACTCCTTTCATAGGAGCATATCTCTCCTACCAAGTCTTTAAGCTCTTTTAAAACTTCAATTCTCATAAACTGGCGTCAACCAATGCTTGTACTTCTCCATGTTGCCCCTTACCGCATTGAAGTAAATCCTTTGAAGTTCCTTAGTTGTATCACCTATCTCACCTTTGCCTATCTTCCTGTTGTCTATCTCTACAACGGGTGTTATCTCCGCTGCGGTTCCCGTAAGGAATACCTCATCCGCACTGTAAAGCTCACTTCTCATAATAGATCTTTCCTCAACCTCCATCATAAGCTCATTCTTTATTAGATTTTTTACCGCGGTCCTTGTTATACCCTCAAGTATATGGTCAGAGGGACCAGGAGTTATAACCTTACCATTCTTAACGATAAAGATATTCTCACCCGATCCTTCCGCTACAAATCCATCCTTGTTAAGCATTATTGCCTCATCGTAGCCGGACATTAAAGCTTCCGTTTTCGCAAGTGCGCTGTTGACATAGGCACCTGCTACCTTCCACCTTGAAGGTATTGAGTTATCATCGTTTCTTCTCCAGGATGATATCTTCACCCTTATGCCCTTTGATGTATCAAGATACCTGCCGAATTTATATGTGTATATGGCAACCTCGGGGGTGTATCCGAGAAGTTTTGGTGTCAACGCCAGGTCTTTAAAATAAACTATAGGTCTTATGTAAACATCTTCTCTTATTTCACATTTTCTCAGAAGATTCACGGTTATATCCACAAGATCATCCGCGGAATATTTAATCTCCATAAAAAGCGCCCTTGAATTTGATATAAGCCTTTCGTAATGCTCCCTTGCAAATAAGATGTATAGCTGTCCCTCCTTTCCATTCCAGTAAGCCCTTATACCTTCAAAAACCGCTGTGCCATAGTGAAAGGAATTCGTTTTTATACTTATTTTAGCCTTTTCTTCGGGGACAAATTCTCCCTCAAAGAATATGTATTCCATAATCAGGGATTAAATTTTATCATATAACGCATATCCGTGCTTTTTATGACGCCTTTTTGTACTTCTCTAAAGCATCGTAGAAGATATTAACAGACTTTCTTATAATTCTATTAGCATCCCTTTTACTCTTTATACCAAAGTCCTTCATAAAGGTTGAAACATCCCCCTGAAAGTATCTTTTTCTTATAACCTCCTTATAGGGGTAGGGCAACTTTTCTATTATGTTGTCTATATCCGCTATAAATATTACATACCTCTCAAATTTAGCATTCCTTAAGAAGGGATTTTTAAAATCTCCTTTTATTGTTATAAAACCCTTGTTGCTTGATATATTCTTTCTTTTTTCCTTTGCCTCATCATATCTGTCCAGCACATCACTGATCACAATAATCTTGTAATCAAATAAGCCCATCCGTGAATACATGATCACTCTACCTTGATTTTCTGAGCTTTCCTTGAAGAATTCTCCTTCTCCCCTTCCGTTTTATAATCAACATAGACCTTAATAGCCTTCCATAAGCTTCTTTCCGCCTCTTTCAGATTCCTAATAACCTCTTCCCTCACATCCTTAGGAGGGAGAAGTATATCAAATATATTTTCTACATGCTTCATAATCTGCCTTAATTCATTGTATATGTCCTTCTTATCCCTTTCCCCTTTACCGCCCATAGTAATTAATAGTATAAAATACCTGTCGTCCGATTTATATAGTAGGGGGAACTTCCTTGAAAGAAATTATAAAACGATTCGTTAAGAACTTTATAGCCTTATTTGAAACGGAAAAGGATTACACACCTTCCCCCCTTGTCTCATATAAGGCGATTATACTCCTTATCTTAACCTTCATCAGCTCCGTTGTCTTCCTCTTTTACGGATACATTGACTTTCAGGAAGGGGACAAAATAACGGGATACCTTGAGATATTTCTGGCAATTATATGCTTTCTCAACCCCTTCCTTTTGATGATGGTTAAGAATATAAACTTTGTAACATCCCTAAACCTTTCCCTTATAGGTGCTATATTCATTTCCGCTGCTTTTGAGGAATTGCCTGAAGATATATCAAGCCTTATATGGATAAATGTTTATCCTGTAGCTTCTTTCATTCTTAAAGGGAAAAGGGGAATTATATGGAGTTTTGGATTCCTTTTTTTATTCAGCGCGGTTATCGTCTTAAAAGACATATTTAACAAGGGTGTTGATTATTCATATCTGTCTGACGCATACTTCAGTTATCTTCTGATTCTCCTGATCATATACTTCTATGAAGAGATATATGACAGATCCAAAAAGTCATGGAAGAAACTGGCAACAACCGATAAGCTTACCGACTGCATAAACAGGTACGCCTTTGAAGATACATTAAACAGGGAAGTAGAAAGGGCAAGAAAATACTCCTACAGCCTCTCAATGATACTGTTTGATCTTGATAACTTCAAGGAGATAAACGATAACCACGGACATTTAAAGGGGGACGAGGTTTTAAAAATGACCGCTGATATAGTTAGAACTCACCTCAGGAAGACGGATTTTCTATGCAGGTGGGGAGGAGAAGAATTTTTGATACTCGCAACTTACACGGATAAAAGGCAGGCATTCCGCTTGGCGGAGAGAATAAGGAAGGCTATAGAATCTGCGGATTTCGGATTACCCTTTAGAGTAACCGCAAGCTTCGGAGTTACGGACCTTGAAGAGGATGATGATATAGATTCTCTCCTTGCAAGGGCGGATAAGGCTTTATACGAAGCCAAAAATACTGGCAAAAATAAGGTTATTGTAAAGTGAACATGATAGATATATAATATAATTTCTGCAGTACGCGGGGTGGAGCAGCCTGGTAGCTCGTCGGGCTCATAACCCGAAGGTCGCGGGTTCAAATCCCGCCCCCGCAACCATTTAATTGTAATAGGCATATAATGACATATTTTCACTCCACATCACACAATAAACAATAAAGATCTGGAGCTGCTAAACAAAAATACGTATGAATACAGCTATTATCTGGTTTACTCTAAACACTAACATTTTTATCATTAAGCCTAATAAAGGAGGTGAATTTTGAAAAAGAAAACATACATATTTGACGACGACACCCTGGATATGATAGATCACCTGAAATATGAGCTGAATCAGAAGGAAGTTGTAATTCTGAAGGAGGCTATAAGAATGCTTTATGAATATAATTGTGAACGCAAGAAGAAAGAAAATATACTTAACGACATAATACAGAAATTGGATTATATAATCAGAAGAATAGAGGAGCTTAGCTTTGAATTGGGGAAGTGCAAAGAAAGAAACAGGTATCTTGAAGATAAGGTGAAGAAACTGTTGGAAAACTACAATGAGTAGATACAAGATTACAATTCTCCATATGTAAAGATTGACAACGTAAAAATACGGCTACTATCAGGTTGAACACCTAAAGTATAGAAATAGCTTTTCCCTTATGGGAACTAAAACAGTTCTAATACTAAGCAAATCAAAATTTTTTTCGGAAGCACTTAGATTCATATTATACGATTTATCGGTAGAAACGGAGATAGCGGATTCATGGGAAAAATTTATAAATCTTTCGCGCTCAAAAACCTATGACGTTATAGTATGTGATTTGTCATGTATGGATAAAAACATTGAAAGAAACACAAAAGATATAAAAATAATCTCTCCCCATTCCAAAATTGTAGTGTTTTCTTTTGATTTTTCTATAAAAAATTCTTATGCGGATTGCGTTATCAAAAGACCTTTAAAATGTGAAACCGTAATAAATCATCTAAAAAACATTTTAAATTCAACACAGTAGCTAAAACTATAATAAAATCCTCCGATTTAGATATTCCCAACCATAGGAGGTAAAGGAATGAAAGAAATTTTGCCCCCAGAGGAAGGTGGAAACTCTAAATACATTTCAAAAAAATTTACAGAACAAAGGCAACACAGAACCTCCGCCCGCAAACAAGCCCTTGTTGAAAAACTCGCAACTGCTTCAGAGGAAATTGCAGCATCCATTTCAGAAATAGCGTCCGCTACAGAACAAGCAAAACGCTCCGCAGAAACAGTAGCCTCGGCAGCGGAAGAGGCTGCCCGTTCTACAGATGAAAATAGGAGAGCAATAGATGAAATAGTTTCTGTAGTTAAAAAGGGTATGGATGAAGCAAATATGCTTCATTCCATGGTTCAAGAGCTTTCAGAAAAAACACAACATTTATCAAATGAAATATCAAAATTAGCCCAGAGTATACTTGATACCGCTGGCAAGGTAGAAACAACTGTGGAAACAGTTAGGATAATAGAAGCAACTTCTAAGGACATAGAAAAAGTAACAGGGTCTATTTTGAGGATAGCGGACAGAATAAATCTTTTAGCCCTTAATGCAGCTATAGAAGCTGCAAAAGCAGGAGAGCAAGGTAAAGGATTTTCTGTCGTCGCGGAAGAAGTAAGGATAATGACAGAAATGTCGGAAAAGAATGCAAACCAGATAAAGGAGATACTAACAGCAATTGTTGGAAGCATTAAAAATGTAGTAGAGCAGATAAATTCTCTCGTTCAAGAAGGAAAAAAACAGGTTGATGTTATGCAAAATGTTGTTGCTGATTTTGAAAATTTATCAAAAACTATATCCGATTTGGGTCTTGCGGTTGAGGATTTTATAAATCTATTTAAAGAACAAATCAAAGCCCTTGAGGAACTCAAAGCCAGCTCGGAGCAGGTTGCTTCAGCAGCTGCAGAGCAGTCGTCAGCGGCGGAGGAAATATCCAGATCTGTAGGAGAATTGGCAAGCGCTATAGATGAAATAAACTCCGCAGCGGAGGAATTACGCAGAATGTCAATGGAGCTGAGGGATTCTACCTCCATAGAGGATAAAGCTGCGGAACAGATAGCAGCTGCAGCAGAACAATTATCAGCTTCTGTTGAAGAATTTTCTGGGAGTATTGAACAGGTAAAACAAGCGGTAGATCAACTTTCCGCTGCATCGGAAGAACAGGCACGTGCTTCCGAAGGCATGTTTAACTTAGCTAAAAGTCTTAAAGAAGCATCCAACAATGTATCAAATAGCGCAAACAACAGTCTTTCTGTTATAAAAGACACACTTTCAGCCTACAATAAAGGCAAAAATTCCCTTCTTGATTCCAATTCAAACCTGGAAGAGCTTAAGAAAGGTATAGAGAAGAATATGGAAACTTTACGAGAACTTAAAAAAAGAACAACCCACATGAATAGGATAATAGGCAAGTTAGAACTAATAATGGTACAAACAAATATGCTTTCAGTAAACGGATTCATAGAAGCTGCAAGGTCAGGCGACTTCGGAAAGGGTTTTGAAGTTGTATCATCAGATATAAAAAACCTGTCTACCGAAGGCACAGAAAACATAGACTCACTACAAAATAGCCTTTCAAATATAGAAGAACAATTTGAAAATTTTGTACAGTTACTAACGCTTGCTGATGGTGAAGTGTTAAGTGATATAAATATCTCCCAGAAAAGTATATCACTGACAGAGAGCGGTGTACGTATAGCAGAAAAAACGTATCAACTAATGAACAAAACCTCACGTATGGCGGGAGAAACATTAAATAAAGTTGAAACTATAGAGATGTCTTCAAATCAAATAGCTTCAGCTGCTGAGGAAACAGCAAGAACTACAAATGAGCTTGCTCAAGCTATAAGCCAGATAGAACAAGCTGTTAAACAAATAGCCCAAGCTATTGATGAGCTGGCAGCAATAGCGGACGAACTCCAGGTCTATTGAGGTGAGTGCACATGCTTAATCTTACAATATTTAGAGTAAAAGACCATATCTTCGCATACGAAACGGAAAGCGTATTAGAAACAGTAAAAGTAGAAAGGATTTTCAGAGTACCAAAAGCACCTAACTATATAGTAGGAGTTTTAAATCTAAGAAACAAGGTAATACCCCTTATAGATATGGGGTCTCTTCTTTGGAATGAAAAAATAAAGAGTGATACAGCAATTATTCTAAATGTGAAAGGAGAAACAATAGGAATCCTTGTTGATAAAGTAATAGGTATTACTCAATTTGAGGAGATAAATACAAAGGAGAAAGAGGAAGTAAGCGTAGAGGGAATAAGGGAAGATATAGTAAAAAGTATCATTGAAAAAGACGGCACTATTATTTTCGTAGTAGATCTGTGTTCAATTATAGAAGTATCTAAAAAAGGTAGTAGGAAATTACCAAAAAAGGAAAAACTGACAGGAACCAAAGAAAATATAAAGAAAAGGGAAGGTTTAAAAGGCTACGTAATATTTCAAGTAGCGGATGAATGGTTTGCGGTAAAAGTTGATTATGTTAGGGAAATAGTGAACTATCCTGAACACGTTTCCCCAATTCCAAAAAGCCCGGATTATGTAGAAGGCGTTTTCCTCTTGAGAGGAGAGAAGATTGTTTTAGTTTCACTTAGCAAGATTATGGGTATCCTTCCCAGTAAGAAGAAAGATAAGGTTATAGTCTTTAAAATAGGTAACGCTGTTATAGGTACAGCTGTAGATTGCGTAAAGGAAATAAAATGGATCCAAGAAAACTCTATCCTTAAACTGGAAGGGAGGATTTCGGAGGGTGTTATAGTGCTTGACGGGGGTTCCCGGTTGGCTTCCACTATTAATATCCAAAACATACTTAATTTTGAAGATATAGAAACAGTAATAGGAGACGATGAAGAAAAAGAAAAGGCGGAAACGGAGGTAAAGAATATGAAGAGCTTCGTAAGATTTAATGTAGGGAATATAGATATGGCTATACCTATAGAAAAAATAAAAGAGGTTATAGAAGTAGAAGACGTATCCCCCGTTCCTGGAACACCTCAATATGTAAAAGGAATGTATAACTTGAGAAATTCGGTTATAGTAGTTATAGATCTTAAAAAGAAGCTTGAAATAAATACGGAAGATGATTCTAACAGAGTTATAGTTCTGGAAAATATGCCAGTAGGTCTTGTTGTTACAAAACTTAAAGGAATCCTTAGAACAGAAGAAGAGAACATACAGCCAGCAGAAGGTATGGCAGGCGTAGAAGAAAGCCTGCTTGAAGGAATAATAAAGACAGAAAAGGGAGAGGTCATATTTATTCTTGATATAGACAAAGCCATAGAAGAACAAGATATAAAGCTTATAAGGGAGGAGCTTGTAAAAAATGACTGAACACGAAAAGAAAATTTTTTCGGATTTAGTCAACATAGTTACAAACACAATAAAAGCGGTTGAAGAAATGATAGATACCTCACCCCTATCTGACTGCGATATTGTATTTGGAGAAACACTTGCTAAGCTTAACATCTTTTTTAAAAAAATAGAAAACAGTTTCAAAGATTTCGTAATATTTGAAAGATATGCCACCTGCGCATATACAAGCGAACTCGGTTTTTCATTAAAAGAAATACCGCCCTATATAAAAGAAAGGGTCTGGGAGCTACGCGAAAATACTGAAATATGTGGATTTACCGGTGAACAATGCATATGCAAAAAATCAGCCAATTACCTGAAAGAGCGCTTTTCTGAATCAATACAGAGACTTGGTTCCTTTGGGGAATCAATTAAAGAAGGTTCTAATGAACTTAAAAAAGGCATAAAAGAACTGGGTCAAAAAGTAGAAAGTTTAACCGCCAGCACCAAAAAGATAATGAATATAGCAGAAGTAATAGAAATCATAGCCCTAAATGCATATATAGAGGCTGCCCGCCTCGGAGAACATGGAAGAGGATTTAAGGTCATAGCAGACGAGGTCAGAAGGGCATCCGTAAGGACAAACGAATTGGCCTCAGAAATTATAAACGCAATAAAAGAACTGCACAATATGTTCATAAAACACATGAAAGCTCAAGACAGCTTTGAAACAAATGTAGTTAACATTGAGCAAGAACACAAGACATTTTCAGATAGATTAAACAACGATCTTCTATGGATGGCTCAAAACTTTATGGATTTTCTTAATTACATGAGAAGCTATGTTCAAGAAGATATGAATTTACTACAAGAAGTTCGCAAAACAATATTGTCCGCCCTCCAAACAATAGATCTTTCCAATCAAAGATTACAAAATACTTACAAATCTTTGGAATTGTTGGCGCAGATGATAGAAATATTTGAAAAAGCTTTAAAAGATGAAATGGATACAGAATCCGCCTTTCAAAAAGTACAAAGCCTATACGAAGAGTTAAAGCGCATACCCAAACTAAGGGAAGAAAGGGAAATAATAGCACGTGCAGAAGGTAGGGCTATAGACAGTGACAGCGATACAGTAGGACAGAAGGTTGAAGATGTAGAAACGGATATAGAGCTGTTTTAGGAGGTAAGGCGATGAAAAAGGCTCTTGCGGTTGATGATTCAGCTACAATGCGAAACCTGGTTAAAATAGCCTTAGAAGCAGAGGGTTTCTCCGTAGATACAGCAGGAAACGGACAAGAAGCTCTTGAGCTTGCTAAAAGGAACAGCTACGACGTAGTTATAAGCGATATAAACATGCCCGTCATGGACGGCTTACAATTCCTGAAAGAGTTCAGGGAAATAAATAAAAGAACTCCCGTTTTAATGCTTACAACAGAAACGGAAGCAAGAAAAAAAGAAGAGGCAAAAAGGTTAGGTGCAACTGGCTGGATAGTAAAGCCTTTCAAACCGGAAGATCTCGTAAAGGTTGTTAAGAGGGTTGTAAGATGAAATATCTCATAAAGTTTAGACTGGGCAAAAGTATATTTGAGAGGGCAATAGATCCAAGATTTTACATAGAAGACCTTCAAAAGCTTGGAAAAGCGGAAGTAAAAATAATAAAGGAAAATATACCCGAACCGGACGAAGAACCCTCTGACGAGCATTGTTTTGAAGCGGATTTAGTGCTTGAAACAGAAAGCTCCTTAGATGAAATAAAGGAATTGCTGGAATTTATATTGGAAGACGGTGTTGAAATAGATATACTTGAAGGTGAATACAAGGAACAGAAAAAGGAAAATGAAGAAAGTAAAGCAGAGGTTCCACAAGCTCTTCTTGAAAACTATAAGCTTGAAACAGAAGAAATACTCTCAAGGTTGAGGGACTCCCTTGAAGAACTTTATAATGCACCGGGTAGCCTGGAACTAATAAACGAAGTTTTTAGAAGCTTCCACACATTAAAAGGTAACACCGGTCTTATACTTTCTTACGGAGAAGAACCCAACCTTAAATATATACACGAAATCTCACACAAGGCTGAAAGCGTTCTGCAAAAAGCAAGGGACACAGGAATAGGTTTATCAAAGAGGCATGTTGAAATACTGCAGGAGCTCGTAGACAGACTTGACGACCTGTTCCTTGCTTTCTCAGAAGGAAAAGAGGAAGAAGCGGAAGATGTTTTTAGCCTTCTTGACGAACTCAGCTCCTTCACAGAGAAAAAGGAGGAAATAAAGCAAGGAAAAGGACTACCCGCAGATATTTCCGCATTATTAAATGTAACTTCACAGTATGTTCCTGTTTTTAGGGAACTTTGTTCTAAGGGTGAATTAACAGAGGAGGAAGAAGAATTTTTCAGGCGTTCTCTATTAACACTTCACAAACTGACAAAGGAGTTCGGCTTTGAGGATTTAAACAAGAAAATAAAAGATCTACAAGCCTCTTTCGGGAACGTAGACTTTAAAGAATTTTGCGAAAATCTGGAAGAACTCGCCTTAGATCTTCAAAAATTGATAGATAGCAAAATTCCAGAATCTAAATGGAAAAAAGAAAAGGAAGAAAAAAGAGCTTTTGATACATCCAAATACGTAAGTAAAAGCAAATATCTGAAAGTGAAAGAGGACACGGTTCAAAAACTTATGGATATTGTTGGAGAACTTTCCGTTTTCAAAGAATGGATTTATCTGTTTGCAAACAAATTGCAAAAAGTTTATGGTATGCCTGATGCTTCAAAAGAATTGAAGGATAACATGCACAGATTCAGAAGTCTTATGGATAATCTTCAAAGAACCGTTCTTGAAATGAGAATGGTCCCCGTTTCTGTCCTCTTTGAACGCTTTCCTAAGCTTGTAAGAGATCTTTCAAGAACATTGGGTAAAAAGGTAAGATTGGAAATAGAAGGCGGTGATACAAAATTGGACAAAGTGATAATAGAAAAAATAGCGGAACCCATGATACACCTTGTAAGAAATGCAATAGACCACGGTATAGAAACACCAGAAGAGCGCGAAGCTCTGGGTAAACCCATAGAAGGATGCATAAAAATAAGGGCTTCTCAGGAAGGAGGAAATGTATTAATAGAGATATCGGATGATGGAAGAGGCATAGATGTTGAAAAGGTACGCAAAAAAGCTGTAGAAAAGAAGCTTTACAAAGAAGAAGAAATATCGCAAATGAGCGATGAGGAAGTTATCCAAATAATTTTTCAGCCTGGTTTTTCAACAAAGGACCAGGCTACAGAGCTTTCGGGAAGGGGAGTAGGAATGGATGTTGTGGCAAACACAATAAGAAGCTTAGGCGGTGAAGTTAGCATAAAAACTCAAAAGTCCTTAGGGACAGCTGTAAAACTAATACTACCTTTAACCCTGGCAATAAGAAAGATTCTACTCGTGAGAATGGGCGATGTAATATTCGGTGTACCTGCTGAAAACGTGGGTGAGGTGTTTAAGATAAAAAGAGGTGAGGTTAAAAGCCTTAAAGGTATAAAAGTTGTATATCACCGTGGGAAAGTCCTTGAGCTTGACTTTATTTGTGACAGATTGGGCATTAAAAGTACTTCTAACGGAACACTTACGCTGTTAATAGATAATTCTCTCACAAAAGGCGTAGTTGTTGATGAAGTTATGAGCACAATAGATACCGTAGTAAAACCAGTACCCTCAGTTCTCCAAACACCTCCAGAGATAAGCGGTGTAACTATTTTGGGAGATGGAAGCATAGTTTATGTGCTTGAGGTCTTGAAATGAATAAGATAAAGGTTTTGGTTGCGGATGATTCAGCATTTATGCGAAAAGCCTTAAGAGAAATACTGGAAAGCGACAATCAAATAGAAGTAATAGATACAGCCAGGAACGGAAAAGAAGCTGTTGATAAAGTTGCAAAGTTTAATCCTGATGTTCTTACTTTGGACATAAATATGCCCGTAATGGACGGGAAAGAAGCCCTTAAGATAATTATGGAACAAAATCCGCTTCCTGTGGTTGTAGTCTCGTCCCTAACAACAGAAGAAGCACCCATAACTATGGAGCTACTTGATATGGGGGCTTTTGACTATGTTCCTAAACCCTCCGGCACAATATCCTTAGATATACACAAAGTTGCGGATGAAATAATATCAAAGGTTAAGGAAGCTTATCGTTCAAGACACAGACTTATATCTAAAAAACCCCTTAAAAGATCATTTAAAACATCATTCAGTCCTGCCAAAAGGAATCTCGCAAATGTGGTGGTCGCCATAGGTATATCCACGGGAGGACCTGCAACGCTTATAGATATATTACAAGACTGCGAGATTTATGAAAATACAGCTTATCTTGTTGTTCAACATATGCCACCGCAGTTCACACCCTCCTTAGCAAACAGGCTTTCCGAATATACACCTATTAAATTCCTCCATGCTCCCCACGGACAAAGCATTTTGGGAGGTTACGGATACTTAGCACCCGGAGGATGGCATATGAAAGTGACAAATGATAAGAAGATTAAACTGTTTAAGGACGACAGTTATATATATTACCCTTCTGCGGATGTACTGTTTGATTCAGTAGCTGATGTTTACTGCCCCAATGCAATAGGAGTTCTGCTAACAGGTATAGGAAGAGACGGAGCAAAAGGGCTCTTAAAAATGAAAAACAAGGGATGTTTTACAATAGCAGAGTCTGAAGAAACAGCAGTAGTGTATGGTATGCCTGCAGCAGCAAAAGAGATAGGAGCAGCAGTGGAAATACTGCCTGCATACAAGATAGCATCCGCCATAAATAGACACCTAAGAAGATTAAAGGAGAAAACGCTATGAAAGAGGAAATTCTAAAAAAATTAAATTCGGAAGACAAAAATGAAGTAAGAGAAGCCATCCTATCTTTGGCAGGCGAATCAGACCCTAATATAGCCCGCGCAGTTATAGAAGCTGTTGTCAATTCAAAAAGCAAGGCTGTTTTGGAAGCGGGAAAGAGTTTTTTCCTATCCTATAAAGGAGATCCTGAGGTTTTGTGTAACGAGATTATAAAATTTTTCAATTATCCAGAACCAAAACTAAGGCAGACCGCTATATATATCCTATCATCAAAGGGCGAAACTTGTATTGATGTTATAGAAAAAAACTTGGTACAACACAAGGATCACAACATGCGCAAGTTCGCCCTTGATATACTTGCAAATGTTAGAACAAGAAAAGCCTTAAGCTTAATTGAAAAACTAATAAACGACGAGAGCCAAAATGTACGCATGTCCGCCCTTGAATATTTAAGGAACTTTTCGGACTTCAAAGATGAGGTGATAAATATAATATATAAGCTTATACCAAATATAAAGGATACATACGAGTTTACAACACTGGCATCAACAGTAATATATGGAGAGTTAAATGACAAAAAACTTGCGGAGCCAATAAGGGAAAAACTCAAAGCTACAACAGATCCACTTAATAAATACTGGCTTTATAAGATACTCATATTCTTAGGTGAAAAAGATATCTACGAAGAGGCTATGAGTAACGGAGAGTTAATCGGTATGAGAGAGGACGTTGAAAAAGATATAAGGATCTTTAATTCCTAAGGACAATAATGCTGACAAGGTTGTACTTTGATATACTAAGGGAAATCATATACGAGAACACAGGAATAATCTTTGATGATAAGAAGAAGTACTTCATTGAAAACCGAGTAAAGGAACACATGGAAGAGTTGGGATTAAACTCATTAAAGGAATATATTTACAGATTAAAAACAGATAAGAGAGCTATAAAGGAATTCATATCAAAGATAACCGTTAATGAAACCTATTTTTACAGAGAGTATTATCATCTTAAAGCCTTGGCTAAACTTGTGCAGGGGGAAAATCAACGTTTACCAGTAAAAGTTCTTAGTATACCTTGCTCCACAGGGGAAGAACCATACAGCATAGCGATAGTTTTGAACGAAGTATTAGAAGACCCAAAAAAATTTGAAGTATTGGGTGTAGATATAGATATTAATGCAATAAAAAAGGCTAAGGAAGGAATATATGGAAAAAGGAGTATTTCAAAACTACCCTCGCAGTATCTTAAAAAGTACTTTGATCAGGTAGATGAAGAAAAATGGATGATAAAAGATTTTATAAAAAAAAGGGTAAGATTTTATGAAGGCAACATTCTTGACAGACTATTCATTAAAAGCCTGAGAAAATTTCACTACGTGTTTTGCAAAAATCTCCTTATCTATTTCGACGATAATGCAAGAACCCAAGCCATAAACAATTTATATGACGCTCTTATGGATGGAGGTTTTCTATTTTTAGGTCATGCCGAAAGTATATCCCGATCTTCATCCTTATTTGAGCCAGTAAAAGTTGAAGGAGCCATAGTTTATAAGAAAGTAAGCGAGGAGGATGAGGATGAATGGTAAGACTAAAAAAGCACTTGTAGTTGATGATTCACTTACTATAAGGATCTACCATTCCTCCTTATTAAAAAGCTTCGGCTACGAAGTTGATACGGCGGAGAACGGCCTTGAAGCCTTAGAAATGGCTATGAAAAGGAAATACGATCTTGTTCTATCAGATATAAACATGCCTGTTATGGACGGTTTTGAGTTTGTCCGCAAACTTAGAAAACTGGATGAATACAAATACATTCCCGTAGTTTTCATCACAACCCTTGACTCGGAAGAAGACAAAAGAAGGGCGCTCATGTCTGGCGGAACACTTTATATAGTAAAACCCATAAATCTTGAAGTGCTTGAAAAAATACTTAAATCCATCCCGTGAGTCTTCTAATTATAACTACAGCAGATATAATAGATATAAGATATAATAAACACAATATTTTTATAACCGCAGAATTAGCAACCCCCTCCTGTATTATCAACTACAACGGGTTCACTATCGGAAGGCTGTTTATCTGGAGGGTTTATATCTACTATGGAGAAAGGCTCCTTACAGACGCCTATCCCTCCACCAATAGCTATAGAGACAACAGGGTCTTCCATGGTTCCCCCATAACCCGTCTGCGGATAATAAACCGCCTTACCGTAACCGTAGGCAAAATTCGGATAGTTTAAACCTATATCCCTTAAGGCATTTGATGTAAGCCACTCTTTGACATCCTCGGGGGTTGCATAAGGATTATCTTCAAGAAAGAGGGCTATAAGACCCGTAACCGCGGGAGCAGATAGGGAAGTTCCCGCACCTAAAACATAAGTGGGGTTAGGATCAACGGAAGGATCATAGGTTCCATCAGGACCTATTACAAAGGCTCCGCCCGCAACAATATTGGGTTTTATTCTGCCGTCTCTCGTGGGTCCACTAGAGGAGAAATTTGCAACTTTACCCAAATTTTGAAAAGTATCAAATCCATTATCCATATCAAACACATCGTCAGCCCTTGAATTTATCGCACCGACGGTTATAGCCCTCTTTGCTGTTCCGGGCGAAGCGACGGTAAACTTGTATCCTCCAAAGGGATCCCGTTCATAATTGCTTAAGAATACACCGGTTCCAGTTACCTCCCACATATCCACCCTTGCAACATCACCGCACTCTTGTTCCAATCTCAGCTCCAGCTTATAAGTTCCAGATGAGAAAATTGCTCTGCAAGAGATTAATATTTCAAATCTTCCGTCACCGTTTATCGGATCCCTTTCCATAGACATATTTATTGCCACATCATAATCACCATCGCCTAATATTATTGTGCCTTCAGTGTCCGAACCTGTTCTAGTAAATATACAATAAATGCTATCTGGTTTACACACTTCCACTTTCCACTTTGAAACAGAATTTGTGTTCTTATACCATCCTACGATAAAAGCTTCTCCTCTTACCAAGATAGGAATAGTGTCTTCTGTCTTGGTAGTATAAGCATGTATAGGTCTGTCCCCTTCGTTTGACTGTGCTACAACAACTATAAAACCTCTTCCCGAAAGCTCATCAATTTTCCTGTCAAGCAATCCAGTACCGTCATGGGGATCCATATGTGTTCCCAAAGAAAGGTTAACCACCGCGGGCTTTTTGAGGGCTTCCGCCTTACTCTTAATCCACTCAAGGCATTTTATTAGTTCCGTATCCGTATATTCCAACAATGAACACACAACAAGGTCCGCTTCGGGAGCCACACCTCTACCAAATATACTAAGATCTGATCCAGCGGAAATTCCCGCAACAAGTGTACCGTGTCCGCCCCTATCATAAGAGTTACATTTACCAAGCTTTATAGCTAAATTAATAAAACCTTCATTAAATTCACAAACACCAACATCCTGCACATAATTTCCACCAGACTTAGAACAGATATCCTCGTCAATAACACGTCCCAAAAATTTTACCCTCGTGTTACCCTGCGAATCCAAAAAAGCTGAATGGCACACATTTATTCTTGAGTCAACAATTCCTACTATTACACCCTTTCCAGTTCCTGCGCATCGCTTGCTTTTGTTCCCAGAAGATATTCTTTCGTAATATTTGACGTATATATATTTGTCCCGGGAACTCCCACAGTGATTATCATATATTCACTTCCACCAACGCTTAAACTCAAACTTCCGCTTGAACCATCACATAAAAGCAGCTTTGAATTAAAAAAAATTCCCTTCAACAGGACATATATTGGTATCGTAATATAAACTACTCGTGGCAGGGTTTATGTATATCCAAAAAAATCACTGTGCCCAGAAATATTTATATTAGACTGTCCACTTCCGTAAAAGCCCCATGACCCGTTCCTTAATATATCAACCTTGGTATGAACCTTCCTGGGTGCTTCTATATAAATTATGTTAGGATCTTTTATCAGATCCTCTAAAACCCTTTCCGAAAGGTTAACAACCTTTACTTTGCCGTCTTTCGTGAGAACCTTAACCTCTGTAATTGTTACACTTTTGCCTTCCGATTTATAAGTGATTACTTTGCTCCTTAATGCAGACTTGTTTTCCTTAACTATCCTTCTAAATTCATAATCCAGCTTGTTTTGATCAGAAAGGGAGATTCCAAAAATTATAAGAATTATTAAAATCAGCCCACCCATTTCCTCTCACCCCATATAGTGTTATATATATTGTTTAAAATAATTATATAAAACGGATATCCCCCTCCATCCTAAATATAACTTAAACCTCCTTCTCCTTTAGAGCCTCCTCTACCCTACTTTCAAGAAATTTAATCATATCCTCCGAAGGCAGTATTGTTTTACCGTTCCATTTGAATTTAAGTCCTTCAAGTCTTTTAAGTATTCCGCGTTCAATACCTCCTTGAGATATAAGAAGAGGAACAACTATAACATCACCCGATACACTTAGTTGTCTAACAAGCGCCCTGAGATGTTGTTTTGCTTGATCATAAATAGGCTTGGGTGCATCGTCCCTTACGGTCACACTCAAAATAGCCCTGAAAGTTTTCCCTTTCTCTTTCAGTACTTCTTGCACACATTTTTTAGCAATTGATTCCATGGTTGTTAACCATCCTACATTGTCCTCCTCGCTGTTAGGTCCATGGGCTACAAGAATAACAGATTCCTTAGAAGGATCCTCACTTAACTCCAAAATCCTTTGGCATACTATTGATGTTACAATCGGATGATCATCAAGGGGATCGGTGAGGATTATTTCAGCCTTTGTCTCTATAGGCTTTATTGTTTTGAGCTTTTCATTGATTATTTTAACAGCCTTACTGTAAAGAGATACTGCCTCTTCCTTTTCCTTCCCAGTTATGTAAAGGGATACCACCTTTTCAAACACGTCGGGAGAAGGCATCTCATCCTGTATCCACCAAGCAAGGGGCGGGGGAAGTTTATCAAATATATCCCACAGAGGTCTTATAATCTTCCTCTCCACATTTGATAGGTGAACCATTGGATCATCGGGAAACTCCTCTGAAAAGCCCAATATATAACGAAGCTGTCTTATTATGGGACTGTAAGAGGAAACAAAAAGCGGAATTACTACAACCTTTTCAACACCCTTCTCCTCAAGCCTACGCAAAGCCTTCTCTATCTTAACGGGATTCGCCATACCGAAGGCAACTTCCACATGGTACTTTTCTTTAAGAGGTTCCACCGCATTCATAACCGTTTCATTCCACAAAGGCTTACCGCCATGGGCAAGAACTAACACACCAACCTTTGAAGCATGAGAAAAGCCAAAATGTATAACAAAAATGCCAATAAGCAAAACCGCTTTTACCATCTTTCACCTCCCTTTTACCTAATTGTGAAGATCCTTTTTGCAATACTCTATGATAGGAGTCATGGAATAGAGATTGAAATTCAATTTCAAATAGTTTAGATATATCATGGAAAGACTAAGGGAAGCGGTGGATTACGGAGTAATAGGCATACTCCTTCTCATGAGTATCGTAGCCCTTACAGTTGCCATAGAAAGGTGTATTTTCTTCAGAAGCATTGATTTGTCCTCATATAAGAATAAGAAGATCCTTGAAGTAGAATTAACAAAGTACCTTCATCTAATAGCTACAATAGGATCAAATGCCCCTTATATAGGTCTTTTGGGAACTGTCCTTGGGATAATGTTAACCTTCTACGATATAGGAACAGAAGGTTACGCAGATCCCCGAAAAATAATGACAGGTCTTGCCTTAGCCCTTAAAGCTACTGCGGTGGGTTTACTTGTAGCGATACCTTCCATTATCCTATACAACCTCCTTCTCAGAAAGGTGAAGGTAATACTTTCGCTGTGGGAAGCTAAATACGTAGAGACGAAGGATAAATGAGAATAGCAAAAGCTTTTGTTTTTTCTCTAACTATTCACGGAGGAGTAATCTTTATGCTTACGGAAGTTTTTGATAGCATGAAAGTGAAAACAGGGTTTGAGGATCCATTAAGGGTAAATATAGAAGTAAGTAACATAAAGTTTGAAATACAAAAATCCAAAAGCATAGTTAGAGAAGTAAAAAATAAATCCACTCCTAAAGCTAAGGAAAATGAAATATCCAGAGAGATAGTTAAGGAGACAGAAAAAAGAGCTATAGAAAACCGAGAAAGAGAAATCAAAAAAACAGAAGCCTCGGGAGAGAAAAACGAATTACAAGAACAAACAATAGAAAATGATGAATTAATAGAAGAAACCCAGAATGAAAAAGCGGAAACTGTGGAGGATAGTTATAGTGAAGAAAATACGTTAAATTATCAGGAAGAATATAAAAGAGAACATTTAGAAAAAATAAGGGAAGCGGTCAGAGGTTTTCTGAGATACCCGCTTATAGCCCTCAGGATGGGTTGGGAAGGAACGGTTATAGTCTGTTTTACATTGTATCCAGACGGAGAAATAAGAAATCTCAAGGTGGAAAAGAGTTCCGGTTTTGAAATCCTGGATAAGTATGCCCTTAAAGCGGTTTCCAAAGCCTCCCCTTCCTTTCCGCGTCCGTCAGAACCCGTTACCATTGTCATTCCTATAACATATCGCTTGGAGTGAAATATTTCATATACTTCCCTGTATTCCCAACCAGTAAAATCTGCCCAGAAGTCCTATATCAAAATCCTTATTGTCACCCAAGTTATCCACACCTCCTACAAGCCTAATATTCCTATAAATATTTCTTGATAGGCTTATATGTAAGAGACCGAAGTTCTTTTCTTCATTGGGCGCATACAAAAAGCCGTTTACCAGTTCTCCGAAGAGGGCTACTCTGAAAGTCTTTTCATTTAAAACAATCCTGCCCACAGCCCTGTGTCTTGGTCTCTGTAGCAGAGGTTCTCTGTTTACAATATCCCTCGCCTGCATATATGTGTAGGATATACCCAGTATCACCTTGTTTGCCCTTTTACTACGAAGGGATAGCTCCGCTCCGTGTATTTCAGCCTTACCTATATTTTTATAGGTTATTAGAGCAGTACCTGTAGGAACGGGAATTCCGTTTGCGGTGCACCCTGGGGTACCACCCATACATACAAAGCTTGTATCTATAAGATCTTCCGCCTTAGTATAGAATATTCCTCCTTTAAAAGTAATATTTTTGTAAATATCTATCTCTAACGCAGCATCTATATTGTCCGTCTTCTCACTTTCAAGTTGTGGGTTGCCTACCACCCAGTAGCCGAAACCAGGGAAGAAAATAAACAGCTCCCTCGGGCTTGGCGTCTTAAAACCTTTTGCGTAATTAGTTTTTAATCTTATATGTTCTGTCGGTACAAATGTTGCCCCTATTTTTGGACTGAGGTTGCTTTCAAACCTGTCACTATCATCGTACCTTATACCACCTATGATAAAAATATTCTCCGATAAAAACAGCTCATCCTGTATATAAAGGGCGTAATAGTCTATTTTTTCCATGTAACGATCCTTTGATATGCTTTCTCTAACAACTTTTCCCTTATATTCTCCTCCCCTTATACGTGTTCCGTTAAAAATTTCCCTTCTTATTTCTCCGCCAGCAGTGAACCTGTGGCTGTTCAAGAATGTCCTGCTGAACCATGTTTCAAAGACATAAAGATCCCCGTCCGCCACATCAAAGTCCATAAGCCTATTACCCGCCTCTCTCCTAAGCTCATAGTCCTTATCGTAAAGGGAGGCGTAACCTCTTATGAATAGCTTCCAATTCTTTTGATCCCTATCAAAACTTAGAGAAATATTCTGCCTTGCATTATTGTGGATCACCTTTACATTTGACGGACCCATCTTAAGCACACCCTTTTCGTCATGATCCATGTAATCGTAATCAAACCTGACCTTTGATCCGCCAGAAGGATAGTGGAAAAGGGACAGCCCAGTATTTTTAACATCCAGTATAAAAGAGGGGGTTGTTCCGTCTGGAAGTTTGTAAGCATTCCTGTTCTTTATCCTTCCGAATACACCTACGTTAAATCTACCCCTTTTACCCGTATATGCGGAGAAGGAAAGCTGTCTTTCATCGGGCGGAGATCCGTACCTAAGGGAAAAATTCACTTCCCTTTTCAATGGCTCTCTCGTTATTATGTTTACAACTCCTCCGAGGGCATCCGTTCCGTAAAGCACCGAGGCGGGACCTTTCATTACCTCTATCCTTTCTATTCTGTCCAAGGTAATTCTGTCCAGCTCAAAGGTTCTGTCAACCTCACTGGAAAGACGCTTTCCGTCTATGAGTATGAGTATCCTGTCTTGGGTAAAACCTCTTATACCAAGAAAGTCGGTTCCACGGGACCTCATTATGAAAAGACTTGAATCAAACAGCAATATGTCCCTCAGGCTTTCCGTACTCCTAAGCTCCAACTCCTCATCCCCCACGCTCGTAATTGAAGAGGGTGCAGTTTCAATATCTATTTCATGGCGCGTTTCCGTAACAACCACATCCTCAAGCTTAATAACCTGTTCGGAAGACAAAACCGCGGTAGGAAGAAGGAACAAAATCTTTATATACCTCATCTCTTACCTCCCACAGATATTACAATGCCCTTATACCTTCTTATTACCCTGAAGCCCATCTCCTCCGCCAAGCTCAAGATCTTTTCATCTTCCACAGGGATCATAAAGATCAACTTGAACTCTTCCAAAGACACCTTTCTTTTAAAAGACAAGGCAATCCTTAAACGCTCCTTTATGTACTCCTCTATAAGCCACGGATCATTCGGCATAGCCTATCACCTCCCTGCATATTGTATATGGGAATGAAATTGAATGTCAATCTCTAAATGACGATGATGTAGATCAGCTAAGCCTAAACAGGATCCTTGCTTTAGAATTGTTGAATTTTTAAAAATCTTCTTAAAATTGTGAAATAAAATCGTTTTTATTAACCAAAAATAATGTTAATAAATGTTTAATAAATGTTAAAAAGAACGTTATTAAACCGTTAAATAAAGAGATTGAATTAACAGAGTTATAGGAATATCATTTTTGCATGCACATATTCTTAGCTTTTTTTATACTTCTTATAAATATTTCTTTTGCAGAGCAGCTGGACGATCTAATAGATTTCGCACTAAGAAACAATCCAACCCTTAAATCCTTTGAAAATTTAATTAAGTCAAAGGATATAAGATCAAGATACAAACTCACGCTTCCCAATCCTGTGGTAGGTTTCGCCCTGCAAAGTGTAGAGCTTGAGTATCCCTTTCCGAGGGCACAAAATCCCATGAGCGGTTTGGGTTTCTTCTTTTCACAAAGATATACACTTCCCGTAAAGAGGGAAAAGGACTCTTTGATAGCAAAAGAGACAGAAGAGAAAATAGAAGCAGAAAGGGAGCTTTTTAAAAAGCAACTTATAAGGAGCATTAAGGAGAGCTATTACGATTTTCAGTATTCCTACATGCTTGAGGAACTCTCCCTTTCAATAAAAAAGGAAATTGAAGATATCCTTGAGGTCTCAGAAGAACACTACATATACGGAAGGGCGAACTTGGCAGACCTTGTATTCCTTAAGGTGGAGCTCGGCAGGATTGAGGAGCAGATAGTCTTTGCCCGTAATCTGAGACTTAAAAGCCTTGCGATAATAGAAGCGCTGGCGGGAGGCAAGGTTGATCTAAAAAAGGAAAAGCTTGAAGCTGTACCCTTTCCCTCTCCCCTTGATGTAGAAAAGAGTCCCTATATAAGGGTTGTAGAAAAGGAAATAAAGGTTTTGGAGGCGGAGGAAGAAAGACTAAAGGTTGAACATCTTCCGGACATAACCCTAACGGGTGCTTATCTGTTAAGACCCGATATACCAGATCTTATAACCCTTAAGGCGGGGATAACCGTTCCCCTTTGGTATGAAAGAAAGGAAAAGCTGATGGTTATGGAGAAGAGGGAGGAGATAAGGGGAAAACATCTCTTCCTTGAAGGTGTGAAGCTAAGAGTAAAAGGTGAATATGAAGCACTCAAATCCGTATATCTTTCCCTACGGGAGACCCTTGATATAGTCAGGAAAGAGATAGAGGACAAAAAGAAGGAGATAGAGAGCCTTAATATAGCCTTCACCTACGAGAAGGAGGACTTCAGGGATCTCTTAAGGGCTTACAGGGAATTGTGGAATTTGAGACTTAAGGAGATAAAGCTAATTGTTGATCTCCTTAAAGTAACAGCAAGGGCGGAGGAACTGATATGAGGTGGATGCTTTTATTAGTATTTATCACTGTTACAACAGTAGGTATATATTCGTGTGCTTCAGAAAATAAGGAAGGAGAAACTGCAAAGGTTGAAGAGAAAAAAGAGGTGTACACCTGCCCCATGCATCCCCAGATAAGGAGTGATAAGCCGGGAGAATGTCCTATATGTGGTATGGCTTTGGTACCTTTAAAGGAAGCCCAACATGATGAACATAAGAAACACATAATGGTAGCCCACCACAAGGTTCAACTCGTCGGAATAGTGACAGAAGAGGTAATAAGAAAGGAACTCATCAAGAGCTTTTCAACGGTGGGATTTGTTGAATACAACAAGGAAAAGATAGTGGATGTAACAGTAAGGGCGTATGCGTGGATTGAGGAAACCTTTGGAAGATTTGAAGGCGAACTTGTTAAAAAGGGTGACCCGTTGATGAAAATACTAAGCCCTGACATTGAAGTAGCCATGAGGGAGTACGAACTGGCAAAGGAGAAGGGAGATGAGGAGCTTATAAGATCCGCAAAGGAAAAGCTTGAATATCTTAAAGCTCAAAGCATTATCAGATCTCCCATAAATGGCTTGATCATAAAGAAATTTGTTAATGAGGGGGGATATGTAAAGGAAGGTCAAACAGCCTACAGGATAGTGGACATATCAGAAGTATGGGTAATAGCTGAAATCCCTTATCGTCTATTCCCTTATGTGGAAGAGGGGATGGAGGTACTTGTAACCCCGAGGGACAATCCGGAGGAGATGTATGACGGTGTTGTGGATTACATCTTTCCCCAAACTGACAGAATGGCAAGAACTGTCAAGGTGAGAATAAAGATAGATAATCCTGAGTATAAATTAAAGCCGGATACCCTCGTTGAAATCCTGCTTGAAAAGGAGCTCGGTGAAGTCCTCGTTGTACCCGAAAGTGCGGTTGTTGATACGGGTAAAAGGACGGTCGTATTTGTAGAAACGGGAAAGGGTATGTATGAACCGCGGATGGTAAAGCTCGGTAAAAGGGCGGAAGGTTACTATCAGGTACTGCACGGCTTGAAGGAAGGGGAAAAAGTTGTTGTAAGAGGAACATTCCTGCTTGATTCTGAAGCACAGCTGAGAGGACTTTATGGGACCGCCTCAGCGGGAGGACACCATCACTGAAAGGAGGTATCAGTCATGAGGAAACTGCTTTTTACGGGCCTTTTGAGCATGTCCTTGGCTTTTGCCCATGGCGTTCCAGATATGGATATCAAAAAGGAATCCCACGGTATGGGAATGCATCACATGTATATGGGAATGCCCATGATGTTCATGAAGGATCCGGAGATAAGAAAGCTCGTTAAAGACCACATGAAAGAGTGCAGGAGGGAACTGAAGAAGAAGCTTATGAAACATCCCAAGGTGATAAAGCACATGCTTAAAACCCTGCTTATGAACAAGGAAGAGCTTCAAAAGGTGCTTGAAGAAAATCCGGATTTAAGGGATGAGCTTAAAACCCTCTTAGGAGGTTGAGGCGATGAGAAAACTTACACTGATGATGATAACCCTGAGTCTTTTAGCCTTTTCCCAGCCTTCCCAAAAGCTGGAAGGCAAGCGATGTGTAATATGCAACATGGATGTTAATATGTCTCCCGAGCTTACCTCACAGGTAAAGCTATCGGATGGCACATACAAGTTTGCGGAATCTCCCAAACACATACTCCAGTATTACTTCAAGAATAAGGAGAAGGTTAAAGAGATATGGGTGAAGGATTACAACACTGGAAAGTGGATTGACGGCAAGAGGGCATACTATGTAATCATTGAAGAAGGTCCGATGGGCAAGGACCTTGCCCCCTTTAAGAGCAGGATAAAGGCTAAGAAGTTTGCGAAAGGCAAAAAGGTTTACAAATTCTCTGATATAACGCCTGATCTCCTTAAGCACCTTGACATGGATATGAAGATGAAGGGACACGGACACTGATGATGTACAACGGCCACCATACCTTCATGTGGGTGCTGGGCATTTTACTACTTGTTCTGATAGTTCTGGGGATAGTAGCCCTTATCAAATACATAACAAAGGAGTAATGCCATGCATGAGCATAAACATCACCATCATCATGCGGAAAAGGGTGCGGGGGGAGTAAGGTATGTATGCCCTATGCACCCAGAGGTTGTATCGGACAGTATGGGTAAATGTCCAAAGTGTGATATGGATCTGCTTCCGGAACACATCGTAAAAAGACATGAAGAGAAACATGAACATAAACACGACCATCATGAACACCACATTATGGAAATAAAAAGAAAGGCTATAGTAACAACCGTATTAACCGTGCCGGTTCTTTACTTCTCCGAAAGCTTTCAAAGTTTCCTCGGATTCAAAGCCATAGACATACCCCTTAAGGAGTGGATCTCTCCCCTTCTATCAACGGTGATCTTCATATACGGGGGATCCTTCTTTATAAAGGGATCCTTGGATGAGCTGAGGGCAAGAAAACCGGGGATGATGACCCTCATAGGCGTAGCCATAACCACCGCCTTTTTATACAGCATATCAACCGTATTTTTCGGAGGGAAAGAGTTCTTCTGGGAGCTTACCACCCTTATAGTTATCATGCTCTGGGGACACCTTATAGAGATGAAATCCGTTCTGGGTGCCTCAAGGGCGCTTGAATCTTTGGTCAAATTGATGCCTACCAAGGCAAACCTTATAAAGAACGGAGAGGTTATTGAGATTGATGTATTCAAGATAAAGAAGGGGGATCTGCTACTGGTAAAGCCTGGGGAGAAAATACCCGTTGATGGGGAGGTTACGGAAGGAGAAACCCATGTTAATGAAGCCTTCCTGACGGGTGAGTCAAAGCCCGTGGTGAAAAAACCAGGCGATAAGGTAATAGGCGGATCCATCAACATAGACGGATCCATAAAAATTAGGGCGGAGAAGGTGGGAGAGGAACTGTATCTTAATCAGGTTATAAAGCTTGTAAAAGAAGCCCAAGAATCCAAGACAAGGCTCAGCAATCTTGCGGATAGGGTCGCCTTCTATCTGACCATAGTAGCCATAGGAACGGGCGGTATAACACTGTTTGTGTGGCTTTTATTCGGAAAGGATTTTCAATTCTCCATAGAAAGGGCTGTGACTGTTATGGTTATAGCTTGTCCTCACGCCCTCGGCGTTGCCATACCCTTGGTGGTTGCGGTATCAACCTCCTATTCAGCAAGGAACGGTATATTGATAAGGAACCGTTTAGCCCTTGAAACAGCAAAAGATATAGATGCGGTTTTGTTTGATAAAACGGGTACCCTTACGGAAGGTAAATTTGGTGTAACAGAGATTATTGCAAAGGACGGTGTGGATAAGGATTACCTTCTTAAGCTTGCATCGTCCCTTGAAATAAGATCGGAGCATGTGATAGCACGGGCAATAGTTGAATTTGCAAAGGAGAAAGGCGTTGAAATCCTTGAAGTATCTGAGTTTAAAGCTGTTGCGGGCAAAGGTATAGTTGGAACGGTGGACGGAAAAAGGGTGGGTGTGGGGACCCTAAAACTTATAGAGGAGCTGGGAATTCCTAAGAATAACAAACTAATAGATATTGCGGAGGAGTTTGAAAGGAATGGCAATACGGTTGTCTTTGTAAGTATTGAAGAGAGCTTGGCGGGTTTCATAGCCCTTTCCGACAGGATAAGGAAGGAATCCTTTGAAGCGGTGAGGGAACTTAAGGAAATGGGTAAGAGGGTTTTTATGATTACGGGTGATGCGGAAGAGGTTGCCCGAAAGGTGGCGAAGGATCTGGGAATAGATGACTTTTTCGCAAGGGTTCTGCCCCATCAGAAATCTGAGAAGGTAAAAGAACTTCAGGAGAGGGGATTAAAGGTAGCCATGGTCGGCGACGGTATAAACGATGCCCCCGCCCTCGTACAGGCGGATATAGGTATAGCCATAGGAAGTGGAACGGATGTTGCCATTGAGAGTGCGGACATAATACTTGTAGGTAACGATCCGAGACAGATCCCCCGTATTATAAGACTTTCTTCCCTCACCTACAAAAAGATGATTCAAAACCTCTTCTGGGCTGTGGGCTACAATGTGTTCGCCATACCTTTGGCGGCGGGCATACTCGCACCCGTCGGCATAATACTTAAACCTGCGGTGGGTGCCATCTTAATGAGTGCAAGCACGGTTATAGTCTCAATAAATGCGCTCCTTTTAAAAACAAAACTCACATAGGATCAGGAGGATCGGTAAATGGTTAAATTCACTGAGATACTGCTCAGAAACAGGATAATTCTTATATTCGTATCCGTTTTCCTGCTTCTATACGGTGCCTACTCTTTAAAACAGACACCCATAGATGCCATACCCGATCTGTCGGATGTTCAGGTGGTTATATATGCAAAATGGCTCGGACAAGTACCCCAAGTTATAGAGGATCAGCTTACCTATCCGCTCGTATCAAACATGATGGGACTCCCAAAGGCAAAAACGGTAAGGGGCTATTCCGTACCCAACTATTCACTTGTCTACATAATATTTGAAGACGGCACGGATATATACTGGGCGAGGTCAAGGGTTCTTGAAAAACTTTCCACCATAAGGGGACAGCTACCTGCTTCCGCCCAGATAGAGCTGGGTCCCGATGCAACGGGTGTGGGTTGGGTCTATCAGTATGTGCTTTATTCGGAGAAGAGAAGCCTTGATGAGTTATGGGCACTTCAAAACTTCTATGTTAAATATGCCCTGCTCTCTGTACCCGATGTTGCAGAGGTTGCATCCGTAGGTGGGTTTGAAAAGGAATACAGAATACTTGTAAAACCGGAACTGTTGTATCAGTACGGTATAACCCTTCAGGACATAGTAAGGGCGGTAAAGGCTTCAAATATTGAGGTAGGAGGTAAGTATATAGAAATAAATGAAAGGGAATATTTGGTTAGGGCTATAGGATACGCACAGACACCAGAGGATATAGAGAACGCTGTAATAAAGGAGGTAAGGGGCGTACCTATAAGGATAGGTGATGTAGCCAAAGTTGTTGAAACACCTGCATTGAGGATGGGCGTTGCGGATTTCAACGGACTCGGCGACACGGTAGGCGGTATCGTCATAATGAGATTCGGTGCGGACGCCTACAAAACCATTCAGAGGGTGAAGGAAAAGATAGAAGAAATACAAAGAGGACTACCGGAAGATGTAAAGATAATACCCGTATATGACAGATCAGAGCTCATAGAGAGGGCAATAGACAACCTTAAAGAGAAACTTATAGAAGAGTCCATAGTTGTTGTCCTCATAATCTCCCTCTTCCTCTTCCATATACAAAGCTCCCTCGTCGTAATTATATTCCTCATTCTTTCCATACTTACCACCTTCATAATCATGAATCATCTCGGCATTAACTCAAACATAATGTCACTTGGCGGAATAGCCATAGCCATTGGAACAATGGTGGACGCAGCAATAGTATTGATAGAGAATGTTCACAGGAGAAGGGAAGAGGGAGACGACCTTGTAAAGGCGATAATATACTCAGCAAGGGATGTGGGTAAACCCATCTTCTTCGCCCTTCTTATAGTAACCGTCTCCTTCGTACCCCTTTTCGCCCTTGAGGGTCAAGCGGGCAGGCTATTCAAACCACTCGTGGCTACAAAGACACTCTCCATGCTCGTAGCATCCATCATATCTCTCTTTATAGTCCCTATGCTTATGTATTACTTTATAAGGGGAAGAATACCCCCAGAGGACAAAAATCCCATAGTAAGATTCCTTATAAAACTGTACTCACCCCTTTTCCATATATCAATAAAATTCAGATACATAGTACTGCTAATAACCGGAGGTCTCGCCTTCTCAACCTTTTACCTTTATGAACATATAGGTTCTGAGTTTATGCCAGAACTTAAGGAAGGGACCATTATGTACATGCCCACCACTCCCCCGAGTGTAACAATCCAGGAGATAGGCAGGATATTAAACATTCAGGATCAGATATTCATGGCATTCCCGGAGGTAAAAACGGTTTTCGGTAAGGCTGGAAGGGCTGACACCTCAACGGACCCCGCCCCCCTATCCATGATAGAAACCATAATAACCCTCAAGCCTGAGGAAGAATGGAGAAAAATAAAGGTAGAAAGGTTTTACTCCAACTGGAACATACCCGACTTTCTCAAAGCTCCTTTAAGATGGCTATTTCCAGAGGAAAGAACAATAACCTATGAGGAACTTATACAGGAGATGGACAGGGCTATATCCATGCCCGGTCTTGTCAACGGATGGACAATGCCCATAAAGGGAAGGATAGACATGATAACAACAGGTGTAAGGACACCCATAGGTATAAAAATTTACGGTAATGATATAAACAAGACTTCCGAGATAGCCCAGAAAATTGAAGAATTATTAAAGGGTATGGAAGGTATTATGAGCATTTACGGAGAAAGAACCGCCACCGCCACCTACATAGAAATAAGACCAAAAAGGGAAATACTTTACAAATACGGTCTTAATATAGAAGATATCAACAGGGCAATAGAAAGGCTTATGGCAAATACACCCGCATCTGTTATGATAAAGGGAAGGGAAAGGTACTCCATAACCCTCGGTATTCCTTTGGATTACAGATATGATCTTGAAAATTTGGCAATCCCTGTAGGTAACAAATTCGTCTATCTCGGTGATGTAGCGGAGATAGTAAGAACGGAAAGTCCTACCTCTATAAAATCGGAGAACGGTTTGCTTATAAGCTATGTCTATATAACTCCCACCCCCGGCACGGATATAGGAGGTTTAATAGAAAAGGCGGATAAGATACTTAAGGAGAAGCTTGAATTACCGCCGGGGTATTACTACGAATGGAGCGGACAGTACGAATATTGGAAGAAAGCCCTTGAGAACCTTAAGGTAATCATCCCCATAGTCATTCTTTCCATCATCCTTCTTGTCTATTTCACCTTCAACAAACTATTTGAAACCTTTATAGTCTTGCTTACTTTACCCATAGCAACCTTCGGCGGTTTCCTTCTCATGTACATAATGGACTACAACATATCCATAGCAAGCATTGCGGGATTTCTGGCTTTGCTCGGCATAGCTGCGGAGATGGGTATAGTTATGGTAGCTTACATAAAGCATGCCTTGGAAGAATGGGAGAGGGAAGGAAAGGTAAAATCAAAGGAGGACCTTTTTGAAGCCATGTACTACGGAGCAGTTAAAAGGATAAGACCCAAGTCAATGACTATACTTGCAATCCTTATGGGACTTATACCAATATTCCTTGGGAAAGGTACGGGTTCAGAGGTCATGTCAAGGATAGCTGCACCTATGGTGGGAGGCGTTGTTTCAACCTTCATAATAGTCCTCTTCGTAATACCTTCCCTTTATGCCATATACCTTGAGAGGGCTCACAGGAAGTTCTTTGAAAACAAAGAAGAATAAATGGATGTTTATTTTATAGGTGTTGACCTTGCGTGGTCTTCAAAAAGGAAGACGGGAATAGCTTCCGCAGTGGGTAACGAAGAAGGAATGACCGTGGAAGAGGTGTGCCTTCTAAAGGAGGACGGAGAGATTGTAGATTTCATAAAGGATAGGTGTAAGAAGGGTCATGTTTTTGTAGCCATAGACGCACCCCTTATAGTACCCAATGAAAGGGGTAGAAGGAGGGCGGAAGAGGAAATCCAGAAGGTTTTCCGCAGGGAGAAAGCTTTAGCCCATCCTTCAAACAGAAAAAGGCTTATATCAACATGCGGAAGGATAAGGGGAGAAGATCTGGTTAATATGCTAAAAAGCATAGGCATGGAACACAGTCCCTTTATAAAAAGGTTTGAAAGGGCAAGAAAGTTCTTTGAGGTTTTCCCCCATCCCGCAATAGTAAAAATATTCGGGCTTAATGAAATAATAAAGTACAAACAAAAAAAGGGAAGAGATAAAGAATTCTTAGAAAGAGAGCTTGAAAGGTACAAACACCTGCTCTTAAGTCTTAAAAACGCCCGTCCCCCCATGTACATTCCAGAGCACACCCTTCAAAGAATAGATAGCCTCGGGAAGAAGGATAAGGAAGATGTGCTTGATGCGATCATGTGTTCCTACATAGCCTACTACTGCTGGTATAACCCAGAAAGATGCACCGTATTCGGAAATATGGAGGAAGGCTACATCCTTACCCCCTCGTGATTATAGGTTGGTAGAACGACCGTGGTTTGATGGGATGATAGCATTTAAAATATTCCCTAATGAAAATGCTTCTTAAAGGAGGTAGGGTTGTTGATCCGTGTATGAATATTGATGATGAACTGGATATTCTCATAGAGGGGGAGAGGATAAGGGGGGTGGGTAAGGGTATAAATGTAAAAGGGGCAGAGGTTTTTGATGTTAAGGGTAAGGTTGTCGTCCCAGGCTTTATTGATCTTCATGTGCATCTGAGGGATCCTGGTCAGACTTACAAGGAGGACATAGAATCGGGTTTAAGGTGTGCGGTTGCGGGCGGATTTACAACAATCCTGTGTATGCCAAATACAAATCCGCCCGTGGATACAGCGGAAACGGTAAAGTACATAATTGACAAGGCTAAAAGGGTGGAGCTGTGCGAGGTTTTGCCGTGCGGTGCGGTTACAAAGGGTAGGAAGGGAAAGGAACTCTCAAATATGTACCTCTTGAAAGAGGCGGGGTGTATCGCCTTTACCGATGACGGAAGTCCCGTTCAAGATGCGTTGCTCATGAAGAGGGCACTTCAGATTGCAAAACAGCTTGACTCCTTCATAATGAATCATTGTGAAGATGACACCATATCTTACGGTCACATAAACGAAGGATACATACATGCACTGACGGGTATTGCCCCGAGATCCCCAGAGGCGGAAGAGATAATGATTGCAAGGGATTGTATACTCTCCTTAAAAACGGAGGGTCACATACATATTCAGCATGTCTCCTCATCCCTTTCAGTGGAGATAATAAAGTACTTCAAGGAAAAGGGAGCACCTATAACCGCTGAGGTAAATCCCATGCACCTTTACTTTACCGAAGAAGTAATAAAGGAGGTAGGCAGTAATGGTAAGGTAAATCCCCCTTTAAGGAAGGAAGAAGACAGGATCGCCCTCATAAAAGCCTTGAGGGAAGGTATTATAGACTGTGTGGCAACGGATCATGCACCTCATGCACCCTATGAAAAGGGTTTTATAGAGGAGTCTATGCCGGGTATTATAGGTCTTCAAACCGCATTGCCCATTATGTTGGAACTTAAAAGGCTTGGCTACTTAACCTTAAATGATATTGTAAGGCTTATGTCCTGTAATCCCGCAAGGATTATATCAAAGAAGGATCACGGAATATCTGCAGGCAATCCCGCCAACCTTACCGTTTTTGATGAGGACATGGAGTGGATACTTGACGAAAGTACAAATTACTCAAAAAGCAGAAACACACCTCTTTGGGAAAGAAGGATAAAGGGAAAGGTTATTATGACCATATACATGGGGAAAATAGTTTTTAAGGGCAAATATTAAAAAAATGGGCATATTTGTTGAGGATCTTCTACACTTCGGAAACCTTATGGACAGGGAGATACCCATTGATATAAGTCCGGAAGACTTAAAGCCCCTGTTCGGGGAAGATAAGCGAATAAGCGTAATTGAAAGTGGTATAAGGGTTTCAAAAGAAGAGAGGGGATTTCTTTTTAAGAAAAATAAAGAAAAAATAATGAACATAAAGGGTCCATCGGATGGCTTAAGTATAAGGGTTGAGATTATAAGGGATGATTTTGACAAAAGGGCGGGCGTTAAGGAGGATATAAAGCTGGAGGCAATAATAAGATCAAAGGAAACCTTTAAAAAGATTCCGGAAAAGATAAGGGATAGGCTTTTCATATCAAGGGTCATACCTCTTAACGGTACACTTAGGGTGTACTTAAAATTAGGTTAATAAGCATAAAAGAAGGCTATAATATGGTGTTGTGAGAGAGGCAAGGGTTAAAAGGACAACATCGGAGACTGATATAGAAATTTATATAAATCTTGACGGTAAAGGAGAATACTGTGTTGACACACCCGTAGGTTTCCTAAATCACATGCTTGAAAGCTTTGCAAAGCACGGAAGGTTTGACCTTGAGATTAATGCAACCGGAGATATTGATGTATCTTATCATCACACGGTTGAAGATGTGGGTATAGTCTTAGGTATGGCTGTTGATAAGGCCCTCGGTAACAGGGAGGGCATAAACAGATTCGGTCATTTCATACTTCCCATGGATGAAGCCCTTGTAATGTCCGCAATAGACATATCCGGAAGACCTCTATTTTATTACGACAGCAAAGGACTTAAAGGAACCATAACAGGCTTTGACTTTGAGCTTATATGGGAATTCTTCAAAGGCTTTGCCCTTGAATCTAAGTCAACCCTTCACATAAGGGTTATTGAAGGTGAAATCCTTCACCATGTGGCGGAGGCATGTTTTAAAAGTTTTGCAAAATCTTTAAAATCCGCTGTTAAAAAGGAGGGGGAAGGAATACCTTCAACAAAAGGGAAGGTGTAAGTCATGATCAGAAGGGAAGTGTGGGAAGAGATAAATGCAAAGGTTAAGGAGAAAAGGACATTTGATACAGTGGATCTTGTAAAAAGGGTAAAGATAATATCACCCGGTAATATAAGGATAACCAACTATCCATTAAAACAGCCCACAACCGCCTTCAACGCTTCAATGAAGGTAAGCGGAGATGTTATAAAGATGTTCGCAAGGATAACCGTAGGATATTACACCTACACAAGTGCAGTGGTTGAATTTGATGTGCCCCTTGATAAGCTTAATAGGTTAGAAGACAGTGATATTTATGAGGCGGAGATGACCCTTATACCAGATAACAGATACGACCTGTGGGGGGTTGAGGATCCACGGGTAAACGAGATAGAAGGAAAGCTTTACATAACCTATGTGGGTAGGACAATAAACTATTTTGATGAGGACAAGAAAACGGAAAAAACCCTTCCCGTCGTAGCGGTTAAGGAAGATAAAAAATGGAAGAAGATAGCTACCTTCGTAATGCCCGATGAGATAAGAAGTTTGGTTGTGAGTGATAAAAATGCCTTCATGTTTAAAGGAAAGGAACTTATGCTGTTTCACAGGTTGCACATGCTTAACGGAAAGTTTTACCTAAGCGTTTGTAAAATACCCGAATCCGTTTTGAACTCGGATACATTCAGGGAAATAATCATAGGTGAAAATGTTACCGCCTTGGAACCTGCGGAATTTGAAATAAAGGTAGGTTGGGCTACACCCCCTATTAAAGTGGGTGAGGACGAGTATCTTGTTTTTATACACGGAGAGGGTAAGAAGTTAAGAACCTACAGGGTCTTTGCAGTACTTATGAATTCTGAAGGTCTTTTCACCGCGGTTACACCCTTTTATATAATGGAACCGAGGGAGATATACGAAGTTTACGGTGACAGGCCCTTTGTAGTATTCCCGTGCGGATCCGATATATGCAACGGTAAGGTTTATATATCCTATGGCGCCGCGGATTCCATAATAGGCATAGGAGAGATAGACTTAGAACACCTTCTTGACATCCTTGACAAGAACAGAATCTATTAACTCCTCAAATCTGTCCGCTACTCTTACTACACTGTTCTCCTCAACATATCTTCTCATGCTTCCCTTTATCCTCTCCCTCAAGTGTTCATCCTCTATAACCCTTCTTAATTTTTCTACAAGATCATCCTCGTTTTCATAAATTACAACCGTATTATCGCTTTTATGCATTTCAAAGTGCCTTGTATTGGGAACAACGGTTATACAAAGAAGACCCATAATCTGGTAAAGGGTTGAAGATACAACCACATTCTGGGTGGGTGCCTTGGGCAGAAGATGTATATCAGAGTCTGAAAGTATTTTGTCTATCTCGTCAAGATCAAGTATCTTAACTTCTTGCACAATCCAGTCCTCATCTATATCAAGGGCTTCATTTGCCCTTATGATCCTGTAAACCAAATTTTTGTATTCCTTTCTCAGTTCTCTGAGGGCGTTTATATAAGGATATAGCTCAAAGGCTGGTTGTCTTCCGAAGGTAACAAAAACTATCCTACCGTCTTCCGAAAACTTTCTCCTTTGTTCCCTCAACGGATAACACGGATAAGGTATTATCTCCACCTTTTCATCGGGTAGCCTATCACCAATAAGCTCTTCCTTAAACCTCTCATCAAAAACCGCAAATTTTGTAAATATGGAAAGGTCCTTATATCTTAAATGATCACCTTCATGGGGTATTACTACAGATGGTACATTCAATTCCGTAACAAGCCTTTCAATATACGGATGGGGTAAGCTTTGGTAAGACTCTATTATGATAATATCGGGATTAAATTCCTTAACCCTTTCTATATCAAAACCGCCCCCCCGTCCTTCAGGATTTATCTCCTCATAAATTCTTTCAACAAAATCCTCATCTTCTCTTATTTTCAAGTGATGCCACCACCTTCCCGCACTCTCAAGGGTGGGTGCAAATACCTTTAAATGATAACCCCTTCTCAAGAGCTCCCTTCCTATCATCTCCGCGTGCAAAGCTATACCGCATGTAGCGTTCCATCTGCTGATGAGGGCTATCTTCTGCTTTACCGCCATAGGTTACCTCCGCAGGTGAAGACATTATTACCATTTATTTTAGGTAAAATTTTTCCCATGAAAGCAATAATATTAAGTGGCGGGAGTGGGACGAGGTTATGGCCCGTTTCAAGGGAAAATTTTCCTAAGCAGTTTATGAGGATCTTCTCCGAGCATTCCCTATTTCAAGAAACGGTAAAAAGAGCCTTAAGATTAACGGGTGGTCACGACATATATGTAGTAACCGGAGAAAAATATGAATGGATAATAAGGAATGAGCTTGAGGAGATAGGTGTATCGGGTGTAAATATAGTGACAGAGCCCGCAAGCAGGAACACCGCACCCGCCATAGCCCTCGGTATTAAAAAACTTTTAGAAGACGGCGTTTCCAAAGAGGAACATGTAATAGTATTACCTTCCGATCATCTTATTAAAAATACAGAGGCATTTGCTGAGTATGTAACAAAGGGTAGGGAAGCGGTAAGGAAAGGCTATATAGTCCTATTCGGTGAATTGCCGACATATCCCGAAACGGGCTACGGTTATATAAACTACGGTGATGAGTTAATTGAGGGTGTATTTAAAGTTTTAGAATTTAAAGAAAAACCCTCCTATGAAAAGGCGGTTTCTTATCTAAAAGAAGGTAGCTTCTTTTGGAACTGCGGTATTTTCCTTTTCAGCATAGAGAGGATAATAAAGGATTATGAGAGATTGGTTCCTGAGATTGATTTCAATCTCTCTTATGATGAATTTGTTAAAAGCTTCCCAAATTTAAGGGATGAATCCTTTGACTATTCAATTCTTGAAAAGACAACGGACATAGCAATAGTAAAGGCGGATATGGGCTGGAGCGATGTGGGTTCATGGAAAGCCATCTATGACAATCTTGAAAAGGATGAAAACAACAATGTTCTTAAAGGTGATGTGGAAGCCCACAATCTGAAAAATTCAATGGTCTTTTCTCCGACTAACAAGCTCATAGCATGTATAGGTCTTGAAAACTGCCTCATCGTCAATACGGAGGATGCAACCCTTATTGTTAAGATGGAAGATGCCCAAAAGGTAAAAGAGGTGGTAAACAGCCTAAAGCATAAGGAAGATCCAAGGGTAAAAGAACACATTACCACCTACACCCTTTTCGGAAGTTTCACCTTCCTTGATAAGGGAGACAGATATGTGATAAGAAAATTCATACTTAAACCGTCCGCAGGCTTACCCACTATGATGCACCACCATAGAACAAAACACTGGATAGTCCTTAAAGGGACCGCCAAAGTAGTTATAGAAGGAAAGAGTAACTATGTCCATGAAAATGAAAGCTTCTTCATACCGAGATCCACTCCCTACAAGATTGAAAATGTGGGCAGGATAAACCTTGAACTTATAGAGATACAAAGCGGTGAATATTTAAGGGAGGATGATACAATTATTCTGGAGGATCAAGAATGGAAAGACGCCAAAAGTATTTGACAATACTGCTTTTATTGTGTATAGCTATGTACGGATGCAAGTCCTATGAATTTTACGGAACCCTCTTTGAAAAACCCGCCTATAACTTCACCTTAAAGGACACCAACGGCAAAGAGGTTAAACTTTCCGATTTCAGGGGTAATATAGTACTCATATTTTTCGGCTACACCCATTGTCCAGATGTATGTCCTACAGCACTCAGTAAGCTCGCAAAGATTTACGAAGGTTTGGGTGAAAAAAGAAAAAAGGTAAAGGTTATTTTTATAACCGTTGATCCAGAAAGGGACAAGCCCGAAGTTATAAAAGAATACCTTTCCTTTTTTAATAAAGACTTCATAGGACTTTACGGAACGGAGGAAGAGATAAGAAAGGTTGCAAAGGAGTATATGGTGTTTTTTAGAAAAACTAAAACGGATTCAAAGGCGGGATATCTTGTTGATCACAGTGATCCAATATTTCTCATTGATCAAAAGGGGAACCTTAAACTTATATACACTCACAGAAAACAAGACCCCGACAAGATTTTGGAGGATATAAAACACCTCTTATAGGAAAAGCATGTACATATTAGCCCTGTGTATAGCTACAATCTACTTTCTTTACCTCGGTTACAACTCAATATGGATGCCCAACGAGGCACTGACCGCCGACGGTGTAAGATACGCCCTGCAAGAAGGCAAGCTGATTATACCCTATTTTAACGGTGAACCCTTTTTACACAAACCCCCCATGTCCCAGTGGATATCCCTCTTGGGAGTAATGCTATTTGGCTTTAATGAATTCGGCATCAGGTTCTTATATGCAGTTTTAGGATTGTCAATGGGTGTTCTAACCTTTCTGCTTTCAAGGGAGTTTACCGATAAAAAGACTTCTATGCTTGCTGGCATAATAATGATTTCTTCCTTCCAGTTTATAGCAAATGCAAGATATGCAACCCCCGAAGTTCCCTTCTCCTTCTTTATACTTCTTACCATATATCTGTGGTACAAGGGATACAAATACAATAAGAAACATCTTATATTACTTGCCTTCGTCTCCTCATCCTTTGCGGTGCTTACAAAATGGCCCCCCGGTTTTATAATCCCCGCGGGCATTATATTTCTTTACCTTCTGTGGAAGGACAGGAAGGAATTGCTTAACCCGATATACTACTTAGGCACATTACTCGTTTTAATACTCAGCGGGTGGTGGTTCCTTTACACCTATATGAATGAAAAAGAAAAATTCCTTGAAATGATATACTTTGAAAATATAAAAAGGCTCTACGGCATTCAGGAAGATCCCTTTTACTTTCACCTTTTAAATATCCCCGTTTCCTTCCTACCTTATTCCTTCATCGTATATGCGGCTACATTGTGGTGGTTTAGGAAGCGTGTTAAAAGTATTGATTTTTTTGCCTTATGGTTCCTTCTTATGCTCGTTGTTTTCTCTATCGTAAAGATGAAACTACCTACCTATATGATGCCCGCATATCCCGCCATGTCTATAATAACAGCGGAGTTTCTTACAAAATCGGAGTGGAAGCGTACAAAGTTTTTGATGTCGCTGTTCCTATTTGTAATCCTGCTTGTCGCCACAGGTATGCTTGCCTATCTTTCTACCTTTGAAGTATTACCTTTCATATTACCAATACTATTTGTATTAGTATTCCTTTACTTCAACAAGTCATACTATCTTCTCCCCGCCCTCGGAGGATTTGTAATGGCTTTTTATGCAATGTACACAACCCTACCTTATCTTGAAAAGTTCAGACATCACAAGGAGATAGGTTATATTATTAAAGAAAAAGATCCGATGAAAGAATTAAAAACATATCAGGTAGGATACAGATATTTTGAAGGAATACCTTTTTATGCTGAGAGGCGCACGGAGATAATTTCAAATACAGAAAACCTTACATATCCGTCTATTTCACTTGTGCCTTCCGATAAGTTAAAAGAACTTAAAAGTTGCACTCCTCTATGGAAAGGGAAAATATTTGATGGATCAGAAGCTCAATTTTTCAAATTTCTTATATCAACAAAAACGGGCAATCACCTTAAGGAGTACACTTTATGCTTCTCGCGGTGATAGTCCCTTGCTACAACGAGGAAGAGGTTATAGAACTTACATTCGGCGAGATAAACAAAGTTCTTGAAAATTTAATAAAAAAAGGATGGATAAAAGAGGAAAGCTTTATAGTTTTTGTGGATGACGGATCAAAGGACGGTACATGGGAGCTTATCAATAAACTGCATGCCATGTATCCTGACAGGGTCAAAGGATTAAAACTCAGTAGGAATTGCGGTCATCAAAATGCTCTAATGGCGGGAATGATGTCCTTTGACTATGATGCGTGTGTAACCATAGATGCGGACCTCCAGGATCCGCCCGAGGTTATAGAAAAGATGGTGGAAAAGTATAATGAGGGCTTTGAGGTAGTTTACGGAGTCAGATCAAAGAGGGATTCGGATACCCTATTTAAAAGAAAAACCGCAGAATTCTTTTATAAATTTATGAAATTACTCGGCGTTGAACTTGTAAGCAATCATGCAGATTTCAGACTGCTCGGAAGGAGAGCAGTTAAAGCACTGTCAGAGTTTAAAGAAAGCAATCTCTTCCTTAGAGGAATAATACCTTACCTCGGTTTCAAAAGCACGAAGGTATTTTACGAAAGAAGAAAAAGGGCGGGGGGAGAAAGTAAATACACCCTCGGCAAGATGATATCCTTCGCATGGGAAGGTATAACATCCTTCAGTATATTCCCCTTGAGAATAATAACTGTGGTAGGTGCCTTAATTTTTATCGTGTCCCTTTTGCTTTCCCTATGGGCGCTATATCTTAAAATGTCGGGTAAAAGTGTGGCGGGTTGGGCATCCATAGTCCTTCCCCTTTACATACTCGGAGGGCTTAACATACTCTTCTTGGGTATCATAGGTGAGTACATAGGCAAAACATACATAGAATCAAAGAAGAGGCCAAGGTATATAGTGGAGGAAAGGCTTGACTAAGATATATATACTGCTGATAATCTCCTCGGTAACCGCAAGTGTAGGTCAGGTGTTCTTCAAGCTTGCGAAGGGTAATGTATTTAACCCCTTCGTTGTCATAGGCTTATTAATGTACGGTCTTTCCACCCTATTATGGATATACGCCCTTAAATACTTACCCCTTTCCAAGGTTTACCCCTTCACTTTTTTAACCTTCGGACTTGTCCTTTTACTTTCCTATCTCATATTTAATGAAAGATTAAACCTCTTAAATATGTTAGGTGTTATCCTGATACTTATAGGAGTCTATTTAAGTGTTAAGTAAAATTCAGGAGGCGTAAAATGGAAAAGTCAGAAGTCCTTTTAAAAATAGGAGAAAAGTATCACCCACCCAAGGGGATTGTTGAAAGGGCTTGGATAAAAGATTATGAGAGTTTGTATAAAAGATCGGTGGAGGATCCAGAAGGCTTCTGGGGAGAAGTGGCAGAAGAACTACACTGGTTCAAAAAGTGGGACAAGGTCCTTGAATGGAATTTTCCCTATGCAAAATGGTTCATAGGGGGTAAAACGAATATAACCTACAACTGTCTTGACAGGCATATAAAAAACGGAAAGGGAAATAAGACAGCGTATATCTTCGTTGACGAGGAAAACAGGGAGAGGAGGATAAGTTACGGGGAGCTTCTTAACCTTGTAAATAAGATAGCCAATGCCCTAAGGAATCTCGGTATAAGAAAGGGAGACAGAATATCCATTTACATGCCAAATACCATAGAAGCGGTGGCGGTTATGCTTGCATGTGCAAGAATAGGAGCAATACACAGCGTGGTGTTCGCAGGTTTTTCCGTAAATGCGCTTAATCTCAGAATAAAAGAGGCGGGATCAAGGGTTTTATTCACATCAACCTATACCTTACGGCGCGGTAAAAAGATAGATCTGCTTTCCATAGCAAAAGAGGCGGTTAAGGATGCGGAAAGTATTGAAAGAGTGATAGTATGGAACAGGGACGGAGAGGGATTAAAGGAGGGTGAAAAATTTTTGGATTTTTACAGGCTTATAGAAAATCAGAGGGAAGAGTGTGAACCCGAGGAGATGGACGCGGAGGATCCCCTTTTTATTCTTTACACCTCTGGAACTACAGGAAAGCCCAAAGGTGTCCTTCACACAACCGGCGGTTACATGGTGCAGACATATTTTACAGCAAAGACGGTCTTTGATCTTCATGACAATGACATATTTTGGTGTACCGCAGACATAGGATGGATAACCGGCCACTCCTACATCGTTTACGGCATACTTGCAAACGGTGTAACATCACTTATCGTTGAAGGCGCCCCGGATTATCCAGATCCGGGAAGATGGTGGAGCTACATAGAAAAATACAGAGTGAATGTATTTTACACAGCACCAACCGCAATAAGGATGTTCATGAGATACGGTGAGGAGTGGCCATCAAAGTACGACCTTTCATCCCTGAGGATACTCGGATCCGTCGGGGAGCCCATAAATCCGGAAGCTTGGCATTGGTATCATAAACACATAGGAAGGGAAAGATGTGTAATAGTTGATACATGGTGGCAAACAGAAACGGGAGCCCACATGATAACCACATTGCCCTCATATCCCGCAAAACCCGGGAAGGCGGGAAAGCCCTTCTTCGGAGTTGTTGCTGATGTTGTGGACAGAGAAGGTAAGAGGGTTCCCCCAAACACTGTGGGTATCCTTGTTATAAAAGCACCCTGGCCCTCAATGTTGAGAACATGTTGGGGTAATCCCGAAAGGTATGAAAAGTACTGGAAATCTATACCGGGAAATGTTTACAATGCGGATGATCTGGCGTCTTACGACGAGGAAGGTTACATAATGATACTTGGAAGGGCGGATGATGTTTTAAATGTTGCTGGACACAGAATAGGAACAATGGAAGTTGAAAGCGCCCTTGTGGATCACCCCGCTGTTGCGGAAGCTGCGGTTATAGGTAAACCCCACGAAGTGAAAGGCGAAATAATAAAGGCATTTGTTATATTAAAAAGGGGCTATGAACCTTCCGAAGAGCTGGAAAGAGATATAAAACAGCATGTAAGGGATACACTCGGTCCAGTGGCGGTACCCGAGGAGATTGCCTTTGTTGAAAAGCTTCCGAAGACAAGGAGTGGTAAAATAATGAGAAGGGTTTTAAAAGCCCGGGAGCTCGGGCTTGAAGTAGGAGACATCTCCACCCTTGAAGATTAAAAAACCGGAGGGTATTAGATGACGGACATGTTTGAAACCCTTAAAAGATTATCAACCCTTAAGTCAACCGCTGTAGTATCCCTTTACCTTAAACTTGATCCTGAAGTAAGACAGGACAGGAAGTATCTGATCATTTACAAAGATATGGTAAAGAGAAAAAAGGAGGAGTTAAAAAGGCAGGGCGCGGAGGAAAAGCTTATCAAGTCCGCTGAGGAAAGCTTTAAAAGGATAGAGGAATTCCTCTCCGAACCCGATAATCTTAAAAATTGCAGGGGTATAGGCATATTCTCCTCTTACGAAGAAGGTATTTTTGAGTATATAAAACTCCCCTATGTTTACAGAAATCGCCTGCTTGTGGCGGATCATCCCATGATAAGGGAGATAGCGGCAATAGATGAAGAATTGGGAAGGGTGGGAATTTTGCTGGTTGACAGGAAACATGCAAGGTTTTTCAGGATGGATATAAACGGTATTGAAGAGATTGTTAACTTCCTTGAACCCCTATCCACAAGATCCCACAAGTTCCACAGCGGAGGTTCCGCCCTTAAAGGAGCGGAGGGAACATTCAAGATGCAGATGCCCTCAAGGGTGGCAGGTCCAAATCTCATACAGCACTCCTTCGGGGAGTGGCGCTTCCACATGAGGATAAGAAACGAGTGGCAAGGTCTCCTTAAGTTATCTTCCGATGCCATATTTGAGGATTGGAAAGAAAGCAAATTTGATAGGCTTATAGTGGGAGGAATTGATGTTGGCAAAATAAGGGAGATAGAAAACCATCTGCATCCTTATCTTAGGGAAAGACTCATCGGTTACATTGAAGCAAACCCCTCAACCGCTACACCGAACGAAATAAGGGAAAAGGCTATAAATCTTCTTATTGAAAAGGACAGAGAGGAAGAAAAGGATCTCATTAAAGAACTTCAAGAGCTTGAAGGTAAAGGACTTGCGGTTAATGGAACTTCAAGGGTATTAGAGATGCTTTCCATGGGGAATGTAAGAACCGTTTTAATACCGGAGGATTTTGAAAAAGAAGGATATATCTGCTCGGAGACAAAGGTTATAACCCTCAAGCCAGAATGCCCATCCGAAGAAAAGGCTCTGTACTCATCCGATATAGTTGAAGAGGTCATAGAAGAAGCATTAAGCCAGAAGGCTGTTGTTGAAATAATAGAAACTCCCGAACTTCAAAAAAAGGTGGATGGCATGGCTGCATTCCTTAGATTTAAAATATGAGCAATGAAAGGTTAATAATATTCATAGACGGATCAAACCTCTTCCATGGTTTAAGATATCTGAACATAAGGATTGATTATGGCAAGCTGGTAGAATTTTTGAAAGAAAACAGACATCTCGTAAGAACATACTTTTACACCGCGGTGCCTCAGGAAAAGGATGTGAAGAGGGGATCCGTAGAGTGGGAAAGCCTTATAAGGCAAAAAAGGTTTCTTGATGAACTTGCCCTGTCCGGTATAAAGGTTAAAACCGCAAAGCTAAGGAAAACTCCCAAAGGAGAATATGTTGAAAAGGAAGTTGATATAATGATATCAACGGATATGTTGAGTCTCGCATATCAGAATGCCTACGATACAGCCCTCTTAGTAAGCGGGGACAGTGACTTCATATATACGGTTGAAGAGGTGCAGAGGATAGGTAAAAGGGTTGAGAACGCATCCTTCAAAAGGACAAGCTCATACAATTTGAGAAAGGTTTGCGACAGGTTTATACTCTTAGATGACTACCTTGACAGATTTGTTCTTGAAGAGAAAACCTTAACGGAAGAACAGAATCTTTGGCAGAAGATAATAAATATGTGGAAGAAATCGTGAGAAGAATACTTATAGGAACGGGAAACAAGGGCAAATTCAAAGAGATTGAAAGAATACTAAAAGGTATAGGCATAGAAGCAATTCTGCCAGAAGAGGAAGTAAAGGTTGAAGAAAAGGGAAATACCTTTTTAGAGAATGCCTATATAAAGGCGGAGGCTTATTACGAAAGATTTAAAATGCCAGTCCTCGCGGACGATTCCGGATTGGTGGTTTATTCACTCGGCGGATTCCCAGGAGTTTTCTCAAGCAGATTTTGGGAGATAGATTACGGAGGTTACGAGGAGCCAGTGCCTGATAAGGATACCGCTAACATAAGGAAGCTTCTTAGACTTCTGAAGGGTAAGGAAGACAGAAGGGCAAGGTTTGAAGCGGTGATAGTACTTCTCCTTGATAAGGATAGGGGAGTATTCTCAAGGGGAGTATGCGAAGGTTACATAGGTGAGTGTCCTAAGGGAGATAAAGGTTTTGGATATGATCCCGTATTTATACCCTCGGGGATGGAAAGGACAATGGCGGAGCTTGATCCTGAGGAGAAAAACAGGATATCCCACAGGGGAAAGGCACTGCAGAAAATTGTGGATTTTTTGAAGAATATGCCGAAAGATTAGTATAAGGCTTGATTAATCGGAGTTAAAGCAAATTTATAATATTCTTATATAAGAATGCTTAAATTTAAGAGGTAAGAGAATGGAAGCGACCCGAAGGGATTTTCTTGATTACCTCATAGGCGGTTCCATATTAGCAGGCATAGGCGGATTCACCTATCCTATTGTAAAAAGCCTTGCTCCGAGTAAAGAGGAACTCAAAACATCGGTGGTAAGGGTGAATATAAAGGATCTTGAAACCTTCGGTGTAAAGGTTGTCTCATGGAAGGGAAAGCCTGTCCTTGTCCTTAAACTGCCGGAAAACTTTGAATGGAAAGGGGATTTAAAAACCGAAGACAATATAAAAGTGCTTAAAGATAAAAAGATATTCGCCCTCATAGGTATATGTACACATCTCGGATGCATACCCTTATGGAGACCGAAAGGAGATGCGGACTTTCACGAACCGCACCTTCACTGTCCTTGTCACGGCGGTATATACACACCCTACGGGGATGTTGTTGCAGGTCCACCCCCAGCATCCCTTCCTGTTCCCCCACAGAAAATTGAAGGAAATATGCTTGTTATAGGCTGATAAGATGTTTGAAAGGGTTATAGACTGGATTGATGAAAGAACCCACATAAAAAACATACTGAGGGAAAACTTTGTAGAGTACAAAGTACCTAAGGGTCTGACATTTCCCTATGTATTCGGAGTACTCTCCTTAGTTACCATGTTTTTCCAGTTTGTTTCCGGAATACTCCTCTCCATGTACTACGAACCTTCCATACACGAAGCCTTTGACAGCATTAACTTCCTGATAATGAAAAAGGTAAACTTCGGATGGTTCTTCAGGCATGTACACGCTGCGGGGGCAAATTTCTTTATGGCACTTATCTACCTTCACATGGCAACTGCTATATACTATAACGCCTACAAAAGACCGAGGGAGCTAACATGGATAGTTGGTTGCATCATTTACCTGCTTATGATAACAACCGCCCTTACAGGATACATACTTCCGTGGGGACAACTCTCCTATTGGGGAGGTGTCGTTACTCCTGAGATACCCGGCTCAATACCGTGGGGAATAGGGGAGATAATCGCAACATGGATGAAGGGGGGATACAGACTCGGAGACCTTGCCCTCGGAAGATTGTTCGCCTTCCATGCCATATTACTTCCCATGCTCCTTACAATAATGGTGATAATCCATCTTATCCTCATAAGGAGAATAGGGGTTACGGATCCCTCGGGTTTTGAAAGGAAAAAGGAAGAGAAGATACCCTTCCACCCTTATGTAAGCCTTAAGGAGTTGGGAGTTATAATGTGGTTTCTTGCCCTATTTACATACTTTGTGTTTTTCAAGATGGATAAGTTCTTGCCCAAAGAGAATTTTGAACCCGCGGATTTTATGAAAACACCTTCCCACATAGCACCCGAGTGGTATCTTCTCCCCTTCTTCCAGGTATTCAGATCCATCCCGGATAAATTCCTCGGCTTTATAGCCTTCAACCTTATAATACTTCTGCTTTTCCTACTTCCGTTCTTAGATTTCTCAGCGGTAAAAAGTGCAAGAAACAGACCAGCCTTCCTTGTAATGTACATAATCCTTATAATCTCCTTTACAGCCCTTACAATACTCGGAACCCTTGACCCCACCCCCATAAATGCAAAATTGGGTTTATTTTTCACCATTACCCTCTTTGCCTTTTTTATCTCGCTACCCATAATATCCATCGTTGAATGTAAAAGGATGAACCTGGAGAGGGAAGAATGCAAAACAAAGGAATTTTAAAAACCTTATTTTTCACAGGTATAACAATCTTCCTATTTTATACACTTTGGATAGACAACATATTCAAGGAAGAAACAAAAGAATACAGCATACCAGAAAAATACAAGGAAATTATAAGGGATCACAAGTCCGCGATTAAAGGAAGACAGCTGTTTCTTCAAAACTGCAACGGATGTCATTCTGTTATATACGATAATGTTTATCACTCTTTCGCTTATACAAATGAAGCATTTCAGAAATACAGAAAGGAGTACAGGGGACTATTACCTAGGGATCTGTACTATGCGGTATTCTTCAAGGAGTTTGAAGGTTTAAAAAAGGCATTCGGTAGGATACCACCAGACCTTTCAACCATATACCTCGCAAGGGACGAAGCCTACCTGTTTAATTTTATATTAAATCCCCAAAAGGTTATGGAAGGTACACCCATGCCCCCTATTATGATAGGAAGGGAAGAAGAGGTTGCAAAGATAGTAGCATACCTTAGACATGTAGCCCTGCCACCTGAGGAGGAAGAAAAGAAGAGAAACATAATGGGAATACTCATGATCTCTTACTTTATCATCACAGGACTTCTTATATTCATAAAAAGGTACAGAATAATAAAAAACGAACGATGAATTATTAAAATGAGAAGGATTATTATAACACTGCTTACTTTTATAGCGGTTTCCTTCGGTGAAGAAGGTAATCTAAGTCTATTTATTTACGGAGGTGTAAGATCTGAATATTTAAGCACGGAAAACAATACAAATTTCAAAATAGGTGATACGGATATACTGAGTATTTTTGCAAAGGAAAACTTTGAAATATTAATGGAGGTTTTTATAGAACAGCCAGATAACTTTGTTGATTTTGAAAGACTATATTTAAGATGGGAAAAATTTGATATCTTCAGGGTAACCCTCGGTAAGTTTCATCCTTCCCTCGGATATGCATCTATGAAATGGCACCACGGTTTACATCTCATGACATTGCCCGACAGACCTCAGATTATAAACTTTGAGGATGAGGGTGGTCCCCTTCTTGCCCACGGAGTGGGTATAAGGGTTGACGGTCTTGAAAAAGTGGGAAGTGTTTTCGTAGGCTATTCTTTCAATGTAATAAACGGTAACCAACACTTCGGTGCGGATAACTCTGCCGATTTTGACAAGTATAAGTCGGTAGTTGCAAAGCTTTACATAAAGCCCACCCATTTTTCCGAAATAGGCATATCTGGGGCATACGATCCTACAGATGTTTACAGTGAACTTCTCAATAAAAGGGTAAGAACAACTAACAGAATACTTGGTTTAAATCTTGTATATGATAAACCCGGGGGTGCGGAATTCATAGCGGAATACTACAAAATAGATGAACTGATATCTGATAAATCCGCATGGGGAGGATTTATTTTGATTTCATACCCTCTTATCAAGGGAAGAAATATCTATGAATTCAGACCATTCCTTCTGCTTGAAAAGATAGATTGGGAAACTGGAAACGAATGGTTCACAAATGTACTTGAAAGGTTAAGGCTTGAAGAGGAAGAAGATGAATATACCGCATTGGCTAAGAAAACAGGGTACACCCTTGGGTTCAAGCTCAGCTTTAATCCGCTTATAGCCTTAAAACTCTCCTATACATACTCGGATAACAAGGATGAAAAAGATGCATGGAATGTAAAGGCGGTCCTCAGCTTTATGATTCCCGCCTACGGAGGATAGATATGAAGAGATTATTAATCCTTATCTTCGTATTAAGCCTTTTATCCTTCGGTCAAAAGGCTGCTATTGTTGTAAATCCCTCAATAAAGGATATTAAAAAGGAGGAGATAAAAGATATACTTCTGGGTATGAAAAGGAACAAGGTAATACTTTCTAAGGATAAGGCTGTGAATGAAATAGCAATAGAAAAACTGCTTGGCATATCCTACGAAAACTTCAGGGTTTATTGGCTTGAAAGGGCACTGGCGGGTGAAGGCAATTTACCAAAAGAAATGAACTATAAAGAAGCAATAAAGGAAATAAAAAGGAATAAAAAGGCTATAGGCATATTACCTGCGGAAAAGGTAAAAAGCTCTGGATTGAGGGTAATCATGGTAATTGACTGATGGGCGCGGTAACAATAAGAAAGAAATTAATATACATATTCATATTTTTTCTCATTTTCTTCATACTCATACTTGGTTACGGGATAGTCCTTGTTCACACAATGGACAAAAGGATAATAAAAGAAACGGAAATTTTGATAACTGAAGAGATATCGGATATATTTGAAAATCTTGAAAATCAAATGAAAAGTATAGCTAAGGATAAAAACATAGCTGAATTTATTAAAGAAAATGAGCCTTGGAAATGGTTTTTCACAAAAAAACTTGAGTTAATTGTTACAAAAAACATAAAAAGGGTATATATGGTAGCACAAGATGATAAAGGTAATTTTGAAATTATAATATCTACAGAAAAAGATGCCACTGGAGAAAAAATAAAATCTGAAAAACTTATAGATGTTATAAAGAAGGGTAAAAGTGAAATAATTTACAATAAAAACGGTAACAGCTGGATAACACTCGCTAAGCCAGTCATCCAAAATGGAAATGTAACAGCCATATTATTGGCGGATTTCTCTGTAAAGAAATTTGAAAAGATCCAGGAAATGATAACAGGTATAAGATGGATAATCTTAGGAACAACTTTCCTTATATCAATATTCTTACTTATATTGCTTTACAACTATATCTACAATTCACTTATAGAAAAAAGGTTATACACCGACAAACTGACAGGTTTGTACAGCACATCCTATGTAAATGATGTACTCAGATTTTCAGGATTGAAAAATTATGCAATGCTTATTGTTGACATAGATGATTTCAGGATGATAAACCAAACTTACGGAAAGGAAGTAGGGGATAAGGTTATTAAAGCGGTAGCAGGTCAAATAAAGAGACTCGTAAAAATTGATTCCGACATAATAGTAAGATACGGTGGTGAGGAATTTCTACTATTCATAAAGCTTGAAAAACCTGAGGATAATACGGGATTAACAGTCGCAAAACGCATCCATAGTGTTTTCAGGAACAAGCCTATAAATATTGATAAAAAGTATAACATAGGTATTACAGTTTCCATAAGCGTTATACCGAATATTTCCATATTCAGAAATCTTGAAGAAGCCATAAGGGTTGCGGACAAAATACTTTATGAGGCAAAATCAAAAGGAAAGAATAGGATAGAAATATATACGGAAAAAGCTTCGGGTGAAACTATAAAAACTATAAATGAAGTAAAAGAAGCTTTAAATAAAGGCAGGATCCTGTTTCACTACCAACCTATATTTGATCTAAAAACAATGAAAATAGTAATGTTTGAAGCGCTTATAAGGATGAAAAATGCGGAAGGAAATATTATATTTCCTACAAAATTCTTGCCTCTTATAAAAGGAACAAGTCTATATATAGAAATGTCAAAATTCGGAATAATAAAAAATGTAAATATACTTAAGAAAAATAGAAATATTAAAATTTCAATGAATTTCGGTATTTCAGATATACTTAACAACAGCCTATTTAATTTTCTTCTAAATACGATAGATGAAAATGTAGGAAAAAGATTTTATATTGAATTGCTTGAAGATGAAGAAATAGCTGACTATGAACTCCTAAAAAAAAGGATAGAAAAGCTTAAGAAAAAAGGTGTTAAATTCAAGGTTGATGACTTCGGAGCAGGTTATGCCAATTTTGTAAGATTATCAAATCTGAATATAGACTATGTCAAAATAGATGGTTCAATAGTAAAAAGCGCTGTAAATGATCAAAAGTCCTTTGAGCTACTTAAGGCTATGGTAAGTTTCTGTAAAGGTGTAGGTATAAAAACTACCGCCGAATTCATAGACAGCGAGGATGTTCTCAAGAAAGTGAAGGAAGCAGGTGTTGATCACGGACAAGGCTATTATTTAAGTAAACCCAAAGCACCAGAGGAGTTAGGATGGCACATATAGTTTTCCACAAAGTTTTCCACAAGTTTTCCACATTCTAATGTGGAAAAGTCCACATTATATATAAGTTATTGGAAAACCAAGTATTTAATTTAACATTTTCCACAGTGTAAATTTTTCATATTTCTGACTTTTTTTGTTTTCCACATTTTCCACAGCGGAAATACAGAATCCTTAATAGTTAATAGAAATCTTTTTATTTATTATGTACAGAATTTTCATACACTTACAAGAAATATATGAGTTATCCACATTTGGGTGCATAAGTTCATGAAAATACATTAAATCTTTAAATGCAATATAATTCGCTTAAATAAATATAAATTGATATATAGGTGTGGAAATGTGGAAAGGAGTACATAAGTTATTGGAAATTCTATACAAAAAATATTTAAAATAATCAAGCTATATCAAAGACTTAATATACCCTATGTAGATTTTTTATCAGAGAAATGTTGATAGACAACGGTTACGCTATCACTATGTGGAAAACTTATGTTCCTTATTATTAATATTAATTATAAAATTTTTAATGATTAATAAATATATTGTGTATATAAAAAAATAATATGGACTGCAAGTTTTCCACATTTTGAATCATGCATTATAATAAAACTTCCTGGAGGTTTGAAAATGGAGGACAAGGGAATTGAAAAAATGGAAAAGAAGGAAGAGGAACTTGAAAATCAAATAAGGGAATTGCAGGAGAAGGTTAAAAAGCTTGAGAATGTGGCTAAGGTTTCAAACAGCAGGATTGTTGAATTACAAACCGAGCTTGAATATATGAAGGAAAGATATAGGAAAGATCTGGAGGAACAGAGGAAGTACGGATATGAAAAATTTGCTGTTGACATATTGAATGTTATAGACAATTTTGAAAGGGCTCTTGAATCAGGAAAAATTTCCGGAGACTTTGAGTCTTTTATTAAAGGTGTGGAAATGATTTACAGGGAACTACTTTCAATCCTTGAAAAATACAACATAAAGGAGATAGATGTTGAAGGTAAGGAATTTGACCCTTACACTTCCGAAGCTGTTGAAAAGGTTGTTACGGAAGATTATCCCCCCAATACGGTAGTTAAGGTTATAAGGAAGGGTTACATGTTACATGATAAGGTTATAAGACCTGCAAGGGTTGTAGTTTCTGCGGAAAAGGAAGAAATAACCTGAATGAAAAAAATATACTCTTTTAAGGAGTCTTATATTTTTAGTGAAATTTTAAAGAAAGGTAGGGAGATTTTAGAAAAAAATGGTTATTGCTTTTTAAGATTACCCAGTTTTGATACTGATACGCTTAAAAGGAAGTTTATTTCTGTGCTGAATACGAGAGATGATGAAGTAATATTTTTAAGAAGTGATTTTACATACCAAATTATAAAGCATTTTGATGCTCTTTCTGAGATAGATCTACCTTTAAGGATTTATTATGAAGGCAATCTTTTTGACCCTGATTTTGAGGATTTTGAGATTTACCAGATAGGTTTTGAATTAATAGGTGTTGAAGATATAGAGGGTGACTTTGAGATAATTTACTGTCTTTATGAAATTTTTAAATCAATAAATATAAGTGATTTTATATTGGTTATAAGCAATCCTTCCTTTGTTGACAAAGTGATCGGTGCCAGGGATATTGATAGAAATAAAGTAGAAGATCTTTTAAAAAAGAAAAATATAGGTGGGCTTAGAAAGGAGTTTGGTAACGGTTCCTTTATTGAAAAGCTTATGTTTATGCAAGGAAAGGGAGAAATAATTGATGAAGCTCTAAGTGAATTTCCAGAAGGCGAAATAGAGCTTATTAAAATAAGTAAGCTTATTGAAAAGCTGGAAGAAAACAATATATCGCGTTACATGATTGATTTGTCCGATATAAGAAGATTGCCTTATTATAATGGTATAGCTTTTGAGATATTTATGAAAAACTCTGGATATGCGTTAGCATCAGGCGGTAGGTATGACGGTATATACAGAGAAGGTATACCTGCCACCGGTGGAGCTGTTTATGTTGACAATATAATAAAGCTTATGAAATGAGTTCTTTTATTTTATCAACATACTTAAGCTTTTCCCAAGGTAAATAGCTTTTTCCGAAGTGACCGTAACATGATGTACTTCTGTATATAGGCTTTCTTAAATCAAGAAATTCTATTATTTCTGTAGGTCTTAAGGGAAATATCCTTTTGACTATATCAACTATTTTTTCCTTTTCTATCTTTTCCGTTCCGAAAGTTTCTATATCAAAGGCTACCGGTTCTGACAAACCGAAGGCATAACCTATTTGGACAACGCACCTGTCCGCAAGACCTGAAGCTACAACATGCTTTGCTATCATCCTTGCCATGTATGATCCGGATCTGTCAGTCTTTGTGGGATCCTTACCAGAAAAGGCACTTCCCCCTGAAAATCCTATATCTCCGTAAGCATCTGAAACTATCTTCCTTCCGGTCAACCCCGTATCAGCCACAGGTCCACCTATAACAAATCTTCCTGAAGGATTAACCTTAATTGATACGGAATCTTTCATAAGTTCCTTAGGTATTTCTTTTTTTATAACCTCTTCCGTTATAAGCTCCCTGAGTTCCTCAAGCTTTACATCTGGGTCATGGTGTACATAAGCAGTTATATTTTTAACAGAGTAAGGTCTTCCGTCTTTATACTCCATAACCAAAAGGACCTTACCGTCAGGCCTTATAAAACCGAAGTGGCCTGTTTTCCTCATATCAGAAATTTTCTTTGTTATTCTATGAGACAGTAGTATGGGAAGGGGCATGTACTCTTCAGACTCATTACATGCATATCCAACGACTATGGCTGTATCTCCCGCTCCTTCTCCCGATACACCCATTGCTATCTCCGGACTCTGCTCGTCTATGGAGATTATTACCGCGGAAACATCCGCATCAAATCCATAATCGGGTTTCGTATATCCCGCCTCTTTTACCACACCCCTTGATATGGCTGGTATATCTACATAACATTCCGCTGAAACCTCACCGCTTATAAATATCAAACCCGTGGTTATCATAACCTCTATGGAAACTTTGCTGTAGGGATCCTTTCTTAAAAATTCATCAAGAAGGGCATCCGCTATTTGATCCGCAAGTTTATCCGGGTGTCCTTCCGTAACCGATTCCGCCATTCTTAAACAGTACATGGGTTTTATTATATAAACAATCAGTCAAGTAAGCTTATTATATCTTTTATGATCTCATCCCTATTTTCCTTAGTAAGTTCTATAACTGTTGCATCAGGATCCCTTCTTAACATAGCAACAAGCTTATGAACATCCCTGATAGGTATAGTTATTAAATACTTTCTCTTTTTATCATTTATAATTTCCCTTACTATATCCCTGAACTTCTTTGAGAAAAGCTCCATTTTCCCAACCTCATCTATTATCACAACACAGTCTTTGCATTTCAGTGCCTTCTCAATTATGGGAATGGCTTCCTCTTCAAATCTTTCTACATTTACTCCGTAACTTCCCACCAGCTTTTTGGATGTGAAAGTTTTACTCGCAAATAACCTTTCTCCACCTTCCGTTGTAACAATTTTAAAGCCTTTCCTTTTTCCTGTTTTTTTGTCCCTTACCTCTTCCGTCCAGAATCCTATCGCCCTTTTTCCTAATCTTTCCGCAATCCTTTTTATCAAGGTTGTTTTACCTATACCAGGTTCTCCCGTGATTAAAATCTTCATCCCTTTTATAATTTAAATACTAATGAAGAAGATAATAGCTGTTTTACTTACAATAATCAGCATGGCTATGGGTGAGGAGATAGTAATAGATACACTGCCTAACGGAGCGACCCTCATAGTTAAAGCGAGGGACGATACGGAGGCTGTTGCTTTGCATGTGTGGTTCAGGGTGGGATCCGTTTATGAAAACTACGAAGAGAAGGGTATGGCCCACTTCCTTGAGCACATGCTTTTTAACGGATCGGAAAATTATAAGTACGGTGAAATAGAAAAATGGGTTGAAAGCAGGGGAGGAAATATAAATGCTGGAACTTCAAAGGATTTTACCTATTATTACATTGAGATAGCTTATCCCTATTGGGAGAAAGCCATTGAACTCCTTTACCATCTTACCCTTAAGGCTACCCTTGATGAAGATATGGTTGAGAAGGAAAAGCCTATAGTTATTGAAGAATTAAGAAGGGGGAAGGATAATCCGAGAACCGTCCTTTGGGAACACTTTGAAAAACTCGCTTACAAGGTCTCACCCTACAGATTTCCCATAATAGGTTATGAAAAGACAATAAAAAGATTCACCAGGGAAATGCTTTTAAGGTTTTATGGAAACTTTTATCAGCCAAGGAACATGGTAATAGTCGTAGTAGGTAAGGTTGATCCTGAGAAAGTAAAGGATATAGTAATGAACACCTTTGGAAAAGAGAAGGGAGTGCCTGTACCGAGGGTTGATATACCGCTTGAACCTGAACAGAAAGGTATAAGATTTGAAAAGATAGAAGATGAAAGGGTTGCAAAAGCCCATTGGATAATAGGTTGGAGGGTTCCTCCTGCAGGTTCAAAGGAGCATTATACATTACTTTTGATAGATCAGATACTCAGTAATGGAAGGACATCCTTATTTTATAGGGAACTTAAAGAAAAGGGATTGGTTTATTCCATAACATCTGGGGACTTGGCAAGACCGAGAAATAACATATTTGTTGTAAGTTCAACCTTTGATCCTGACAAATATGATGAGGTTAAGAGAAGGGTGTTTGAGATTATACAGAGTCTAAGGGATATAGAAGATGAGGATCTTCAAGAGGCAAAGAGGAGGATAATTAATTCTGTTATATTTGAAAGGGAGAGGGTTGAGGCTGAGGCTCACGAAATAGGATTTCTTCAAACGGTCCTCGGCACCCTTGACCCTTATCTTTATTTTGAAAACAATATAAGGACTGTTAGAAAGATTGATGTAATTAAATTTGTTGAAAGATATTTCACCGATGAAAACTATGTGGAGGTGCTTATGGTTCCTAAGAAAAAGGAAGGATTAGCAGGGGAAGATATAGAAGTTGAAACCCTTGATAACGGAGTAACAATAATTGCAAAATCAACAAAAGGTAAGGGTATAATCGCTGGGACCATCTTCATAAGGGGAGGGCTTCACGGTGAGTTAAAGAAAGGTATAACCAATCTTACTGTTTCCCTTCTCCTTAAAGGCTCAAAGAAATATATATCCTATGAAATAGCTTCCGCCTTTGAGGATTACGGCGGTTTTATTTATACATCTTCAGGAGATGACTTCTCAGAGATAGGATTTGCCACAAAGGTGGAAGGTATTGATAAGGCTGTAGATGTTATAAAGGACATATTAATGAATCCCCTTTTTAAAGAGGAAGATATTGAAAGGGAGAAGAAAAATGTTATAGCCTCAATAAGGTCAAAGAAAGAAAGGGCTATGAGTTTTGCCATGGAACATCTGAGAAGGATAACATATAAGGGAACACCCTATGAAACATCTTCCTTGGGGAGTGAAGAGGATATAGGTTCTGTTACCAAGGAGGATGTTGTGGAAAGGTGGAGACAGATACTGAGGGGGGGTAACATAGTTGTAAGTCTCGTTGGGGATATGCCTGCGGATGAGATGATAAAAAGGTTCAAGGTTGCCTTTGAATGGATAGAGAAGGGAGAGATTGAAATCTCTGAAAAGGGTAAACCCATAGATAAAACAGAAGTTGTAAATATAAAGAGGGAAGGGACTCAGGCAACAATACTGTGTGCCTTCAATGCACCTGATAAAAATTCCGATGATTACTTTACCTTTAAGGTATTGAACAGCTATCTTGGTAACGGTATGACATCTCGCCTTCACAAGGAATTAAGGGAAAGAAAAGGATACGCCTATGCCACATACTCTTTCTATCCTACAAGGTACATATCACCGAGGATGTTCGCATACATAGGAACCTCTCCGAAAAAAAGAGAGGATGCCCTTAAGGACATGATAGAGGTTATTAAAGATAAGGATGTAAAAGAGGAAGATGTTGAGATAGCAATTAACAAGATAATAGGGGATTTTCTACTTGACCACCAAACGAGGAGTAGGCAATCCTGGTACTTGGGCTTTTATGAGATTATGGGTATGGGCTGGAAAATGGATAAAACCTATCCGGATAAGATAAAGAAGGTGAGCAAGGAGGATATAGAAAGGGTTATAGAAAAGTACATAAATAACTATCAGTGTGTTGTGGTTTCACCT